>SXLG01000108.1 GCA_005777805.1 Pseudomonadota bacterium | reverse complement strand
GCCTGCTCGCGTTGCTCGCGCTGGGAGCGGGGCCGATGCCGGCCGGGGCACTCGACACCGACATCTTCACCGGCAACCAGGTGCCGCCGAACGTCATGGTCATTTTCGACAACTCGGGCAGCATGGGCAACGCGCCCTACAGCACCTGGCCGCTGGTCGTGTACACGGGCGCTTACGACCCGCCGCAGATCTACACCCGCTGCGCCAACAAGAATGCCGTTTCCGGCGGCAGCGTGACCGCCGCGTGTACCTGCGCGAAGACCCAGACGAGCTGGGTCATCGACCAGAGCGGCTGTGCCGCCACCTTCGTCGATCTGCTTCCCAATTTTGGTGATGACATTGACGACCGCGAGGGCCGCCGCAAGAAAGGCAACCGGCGCAACTGGGAGATCAACCAGCCCAAATACTGTCAGCTCGCTCCCTTCCTCCCCTGCGTGAGCCAGGCCGACTGTCCGGGGACGGGTAACGGCTGCATGCCGCAGAACCAGCTCGGCCTCGCCAAGAGCGCGATCATCTCGACGGTCAACAACCCCGACAACGAGGGCGTGCGCTGGGGCCTGATGGTCTTCGATCCGCAGAACCTGAACTACGCCACCGCCAACTACGGCAGCGCCGCGTGGGTCACGAGCTGGCATGTCAATAATAATGTGTTTGTGAGCCCGGTGCAGGACCTCGATCCCCAGAACAAGGCACAGCTCCTGAGCTCGATCGGCGGGCTCACCGCAGCGGGCGGCACGCCGACCGTGCATCGGCTGATCGATGCGTGGAAGTATTTCAACGGCGAGGTATCCGCGCCCGGCTTCTCGACCTCCCCTATCCAGCACACCTGCCAGCGCAACTACATGATCATGGTCACCGATGGGGTACCCGAGGGCGAGGCCGACTACGTCACTTCTCCACAGACCGCCTGCCCGTTCACGCGCGTGCAATCGTTCGTCGGCAACCCGGGCGATCTCAACGGCGATGGCAAGGAGGATCCCGCGAGCCCCAACTGGACGGCGTTGACAGGCGCATCCTTCAACTGCGGTTCCGACTATCTCGACGACGCGATGAAGAAGATCAGGGGCCAGTTCCCGCTCGGCAACCCGGAGAACCAGCCGCTCAAGCTCTACGCGGTCTCCTTCGGCATCAACTACTGCGAGGAGCCGGCCGCCGGCGACACCTCACCGGGCGCGGGCTCGCTGCTCTGGCGCGCCGCCGAGAAATACGGCGGTGGGCAGTGCATCTCGGCGCTGACGCCAACCGAGCTTGACGACGCGCTGCGCGAGATCCTCAACATGATCCGCAACGATGCGCAGTCGTTCGTCGCGCCCGTGGTGCCGGTGAGCCAGACCAACCGCACGCTCTCGGGCGACCGCATGTACATCGCCCTCTTCGCACCGAGCGAGAATGGCCAGAACTGGCCGGGCAACGTCAAGAAGTACGCGCTGAACACCGCCACGGGTGCGGTCTGCAACGCCTCGACCCCGCTCTGCGGCATCGGCGACCTGGCCGGCGCCGCCGCGACCGACGACGGGACGATCCTCGGCACGGCGGAATCGTTCTGGGACGCCGCCTCGGGCGGGCCGTCGGGCGCAACCGTGACCGCGGGTGGCGTCGGCGGGGTGCTCCTGGCGAGCGACCTGGCACAGCGCAAAATTTACACATACACCGGCACATCCACCGGCAATCTTGGCGGCATCGATCTGACGCAGCCGGGCAACGGCTTCAACAAGACAAACACCGCGATCACCAACGCGACGCTCGGCCTCACCGGGAATCTGGCTCAACCGGATGACCGCGACGCCCTGATCGATTTCATGTACGGCTTCGACGCCTACGACGCCGACAACGACACCAACACCACCGAGAAGCGCCCCTGGGTGCTGGGCGACATCATCCACTCGATCCCGCTGATCATCGACTACACCGGGGCACCGTCACTCATCGTGGTCGGTGCCAACGATGGAATGCTGCACGCCTTCGACGACACGACAGGCGCCGAACTCTGGGCCTTCGTACCGCCCGACGTGCTGTCGAAACTGCACCAGTTGGCCCCGGGCGAGGCCGGCAGTCATCCCTTCTTCGCCGACGGCGCGCCACGGCTGCGCAGGCTCGCCAACGGCGCCAAGATCATCGTCTTCGGCCTGCACGGTGGCGGCCGCGCCTATTACGCGCTCGACGTCACCAACCGCGCCGCACCCCGGCTGCTCTGGCGCATCAACGAGCAGACGCCCGGCTTCGGCGAACTCGGCGAATCGTGGTCGACCCCCGGCCTCAAGAAGTTCGCGGTGGGCGGCACGACCACCGAGGTGGCGGTCTTCGGCGGCGGCTACGACCCGGGTTTCGACGACCCCAATCAGACGACCGCCCTTCCCTCGGGCATGGGCTCGGCTATCTACATGGTTGACCTGCTCACGGGCGCGCCGCTGCCGCTCGTCCAGCCGGCCAACATGACCTATCCTGTGGCCGGTGATCCGCTGCTCTTCGACGTCAACGGCGACGGCGTGTTCGACCGCGGCTACATCGGCGACCTCGGTGGAAATCTCTGGCGTCTCAACTTCGATTCGACAGTCGAGCGCCTTTTCCAGGCGCCGGCGGGGAGACGCATCTTCACGCAGCCCGACGCCGTGCTGAATCCGGGATACGTCGCGGTCTATTTCGGCACCGGCGACCGGGCCAACCCGATGCGAACCGACATCGTCGATCGCTTCTACGCGGTGCGCGACGACGGCACGAACGACCTCGCCGAGGCCCAGTTGGTCAATATCACAAACCAGCTCGTCCAGCCCGACAGCGCCGAGGAAGCGGCATTGATCGACCAGATCGCTGGCGCCAGGGGCTGGGTGATGACGCTCGGTGGGCTCGGTGAAAAGGTGCTCTCCGACCCGAGCGTCTATTTCAACCTGCTCTTCACCACCTTCACGCCCAATACCGACCCCTGTTCTGCCGGGGGCGATGCGCGAATCTACGCCCTGAACCCGCTCTCGGGAGCGCCGACCCTCGATCTCGCCGGCACGGGCGGCAGCAATCTCGGCGGTGGAGGAACGGGCTCGGGCGCCGGCGGGTTGCTGACACTCGCCGATCGCTTCGTGCTGGTCGGCTCGAGCATCCCGACCGAGATGAAGGTGACCTTCGGCCCCGATCAGTCGCGCGCTTTCTTCGGCGTCACCAAGGGCGGCGGCATCGCGCTGCAGCCGCTCCAGTTGCCGCAGTTTCTCAACAGCGTGATTCCGGTGTCGTGGCGGCAGGAGTGGTGAGAGACGCCTGACGGCCAACTTCCGCCCATGCGTCAAAAGTGATTCATATGTCGTGGCGGCAGGAGTGGCGAGACCGCCGCCGCCAGCCCTGGCCGGTCAGCAGGGCTCGAGCACGACCTTGATTGCACCCGCGCTGCGATCGGCGGCCGTCCGGTAAGCCTCGGCCGCCGCGTCCAGTGGAAATCGGTGCGTGATCAGTGCCGCGCCAAGCCGCGCGTCACGGGCGAGCAAGGCCGCCGCCGCGTCCACGTCGCGCAGGCCCGACTGCGTGTTGTAGAGGCTCGCCGGCAACACCTCGATCTCACGCAGCGCGAACGTCACATCGGGGAACGAGAGCCCCTCCCAGTAGACCGCGAGCGCGACCAGGCGGCCGCCGGGGCGTGTCGCCGCGGCGCAGAGATCGAGTGCACTGCGGCTCCCCGCGGCATCGACCACGACCGGCCACGTGCCCTCGACTCGCTCGACCACGCGCAGCCCGAGACGTTCGGCGGCAGCGCGCTGAGCGTCGTGTCGGACCACCAGGGTGACGTCGCCGCCACGGGCACGGGCCGCCGCCGCGGCCAAGAGCCCAATCGTTCCTCCCCCGACAACCAGTACGCGCTCACCCGCAACGAGCCTGGCGCGCTGCATCCCGTGGATTCCCACCGCGAGCGGCTCGACCAGACTTGCCGTGCGCACGTCGAGCCCGTCGGGCAGACGCACCAGCGCCGACTCGGGCACGCGCAGCATTTCGGCCATGCCGCCGTCGCGGGCGATGCCGACGATCATCCCCGGACCGAGCACACAGAGATGGCGTTCTCCCGCGCGGCAGAGTTCGCACTCGCCGCAGGGCACCAGCGGCTCGATCGCGACCGGTGTGCCGTCGGTCAGCGTGCCGGAAATCTCGTGCCCCGGCGTCGCCTCGAGCGGCAGTCCCTGCGCGACGTAGGACAGATCCGAACCACAGATCCCGCACGCCACGACCCGCACCAGCACCCCATCCCCCGCGGGTGGTGGTTTGTCCGCGACGCTGATCCGGCCTCCATGACAGACGACAGCCTTCATGCCGGCCGCCTATCAGAGCCCGCCGGGTGATCACAGGTGGGTCATGGCCGGGACAAGAGCCCGTTCGCCGCGGCGGCCGCCGACCAGAGCCCGCCGGGCGATCACAGAACCGGGCACGCTGCCCCGAGCGCCGGATCCGTGGTAGTCGGGCCACATGCCCGAGACGCCCCCGCAGGATCGAGACGTCTTCGCTCCCGACCTTCTCAAGGGACAGGTTGCGCTGGTCACCGGCGGAGGCACCGGACTCGGGCGCGAGGTCGCGCGGGTGCTCGCGCGCAGCGGCGCCGATCTGCTGCTGGCAGGGCGCCGACTCGAACCGCTCGAAGAGACCGCCCGCTCGCTTGCCGGCACGAGCGGCCGACGCATCGAAATCGTCCAAGCCAATATTAGAGATGTCGACGCGGTGGCCGTGCTCGAGGAGCGCTCGCGCGAACTCTTTGGTGGCATCGACGTGCTGGTCAACAACGCCGGCGGTCAGTTCCCGCAGCGCGCCCGCGACATCTCCGCCAAGGGCTGGCGGGCTGTGGTCGACACGAATCTCAATGGGACCTGGAACATGATCCAGGCCTTCGGGCGGCAGATGCTCGAGCGTGAGCGGCGCGGCAGCATCACCAATGTCGTCATGGTTTCGGGGCGCGGTTTTCCTGGCTTGGCGCACTCCGCCGCGGCGCGGGCCGGCGTGATCGAACTCAGCCGGACGCTGGCCTGGGAGTGGGGCAACCGCGTCCGCGTCAATTGCGTGGCGCCGGGGCCGGTCATCACGGCGGGCTTCGAGGCCGCCTACGACCCGGCGATCGTACGCGAAATGTACAAGGTGCCGATGCAGCGCTTCGGCTCGCCGCGCGAGGTCGCCAACGCCGTGGTCTTCCTCGCTTCGCCCGCTGCGAGCTGGATCACGGGCGAACTTTTGCAGGTCGCCGGCGGCCAGCACATCTACGGCTCGAACCAGGCGCTCTTCGACGGCGATTTCGAGCGCGACGCCCTGCCCGACTGAGGCACGGCGCGGCGTGTCGGCGGGCCCGGCTCCCGGGCCGGCAAGATCCCGCCGCCGAACCGCGACAGGCGGGGCACAGGCGGCAGCACGTCGTGTCGTGGCCCCGGGCCGACCACGCGGCCAGGGCCCAGCGCACCCGGTGTGGGCCGGAGCAGCGCCGCGCGATAGCGTCGTCGGACGCCGCGCCCGCACACGGTCGGCGCATCCCGTGCTGGGCCGGAGCAGCGCCATGCAATGGGTCTCTGGACGTCTCGCCCCTCGTACACTGCCGGCGCATCCGGTGCTGGCAGCCGCGGCGCCGGCTCCGTATGCATCGCTGCTCGCCGCCCGATGTCCGGCGCGGCGTTTCGAGGGATAGCGGCACCATGGGGATGAAGGATCTGTTCTCGGTCGCGGGCAAGGTCGTGCTGGTCACGGGGGGCTCACGCGGCATCGGCGAGATGATCGCGCAGGGCTTCGTCGAGAATGGGGCAAAGGTCTACATCGCCGCTCGCAAGCAGGCCGAGGTCGAGGCGACCGCCGCCCGGCTGGCGCCGCTGGGCACCTGCATCCCACTCACGGCCGACCTCTCGACCGAGGCCGGCTGCCTCGCGCTGGCGGCGGAGATCGCCAAGCGCGAACCCGCGTTGCACGTCCTGGTCAACAACGCCGGCGCCAACTGGGGCGCGCCGCTCGCCGAGTTCCCGGATTCGGGCTGGGACAAGGTGCTGGCGCTAAACGTCAAGTCCGTGTTCCATCTCACCCGCAGCTGCCTGTCGATGCTCGAGAAGGCAAAACGCCCCGGTGACCCCGCTCGCGTCATCAACATCGGCTCGATCGACGGCCTCCATGTGCCCCTGCTCGAGACCTACTCCTACTCGGCCAGCAAGGCCGCCGTGCACCACCTGACACGCACCCTGGCGCGTCGACTCGCCGGCCAGGGCATCACCGTGAATGCGGTCGCTCCGGGCCCCTTCGAGAGCAAGATGATGGCCGAGACCCTGCGCACCTTCGGCGACTCGATCCGGGAGAGCTGCCCGCTCAAGCGCATTGGCGAGCCCGAGGACATGGCGGGCGTGGCGCTCTACCTCGCCTCGCGCGCGGGCGCCTACGTCACGGGAGTGGTGATCCCGGTGGACGGCGGCATCCTGTTGGCCGGCTGAAGTCGCGTCCGGCGCCGACTAGACCGCAACCACGGCGCGGCCGAGCTTCCCGGCGACGGCAGCGGCGATGCGCTGATGGAGTTCGCTGCCGTCCTTGTCGTCGAGCCAGGTTTCGCGCACGGGAGCCCAGTCGTAATGCCAGGCGCTGACACCGGCCGCGAACCAAATCTGATGATTGCCGGATTGGCGGTTCAAGAGGAAGCGCTGCCCGTCGGGGAACTCCAGCGAGACCATGCCATCGATCGTCGAGTAATCGACCTCGTCCGGATCGAAAGCCTCGAGCCAGCGCGCGACACGCGCGAGGCAATCATCGGCGAGATGGAGGTATTCCTGGGTCGTCACGTCGGCCGCCTTCGCCGGATCCATTCGCCCGCCGCCGGGCGCGGTTCAAGCCCCACGGCCTCCTGACCACTCGCCCGAGACTCAAACGCGGGGTGCGCTGGAGCTTGCTCCCGGAGCGGCGTGGCTGCCGAACAGCCCGGGGGAGATCGGGACCGATCACGCGAGGCGTTCGCAGGACCGGGCCATCGATCGAGCTCGGGGCCAAGAGACCGGTGGCCAGGGTCGAGAGAGCACCCGGCACGGCCGCGGGAACCCTGCGACTTCCCACCTGCCGGCGGGTCCCATGGCCGACCGCCGCAACCCCGATCCACCCTGTCAGGGGAACCCTG
>SXLG01000107.1 GCA_005777805.1 Pseudomonadota bacterium | reverse complement strand
TCGTGGTGGACGATGCGATCGTCGTCGTGGAGGCGGTCGAGCATCATATCGAGAGAGGGCTCTCGTCACGCGAGGCCACGCTGCTCGCGATGCAGCAGGTCTCGGGCCCGGTGATCGCGACCGCCCTGATCATGGCGGCGGTCTTCGTGCCGACGGCCTTCATCCCCGGCATCACGGGCCAGCTCTACCAGCAGTTTGCCGTCACGATCGCTGTCTCGGTGGCGTTCTCGGCCTTCAATGCCTTGACGCTGAGCCCGGCCCTCGCGTCCATGCTGTTGCGGCCGCGCGTGCCCGCCCGGGGTGCCCTGGGCACATTCTTCCGCGGCTTCGAGAGTGGCTTCACGCGAGTGCGCGATCGCTACGTGCAGGTCTGTCACTGGCTGATCGTGCGCTGGCGGCCGACGATGCTCGCGCTTGCGGGCTCGGTGGTGCTGATCGCGATTCTGGGCGCGCGGATTCCCGGCGGCTTCCTGCCGGAGGAGGATCAGGGATACTTCTATCTCAATGTCCAGCTCCCCGATTCGGCGTCGCTCCAGCGTGCCGATGCCGCCGCGCACGAGATCGAGGGGATTCTGGCGCGTACGCCTGGGGTGCAGTCCTACAACACCGTCGTCGGCTTCAGCCTGCTCAGTCAGGTCAACACGACGTACAACGCGTTCTTCTTCGTGACGCTGAAACCGTGGGCCGAACGCGATCCACTCGGGCTCACGGCCGCCGCGATCCAGCGGCGGGTCAACCTCGAACTCCTCGAACTGCCCGAGGCGCAGGCGTTCGCTTTCTCGCCGCCGGCGATTCCCGGTGTCGGTACGGCGGGGGGCATCACCTTCCTGCTCGAGGATCGGGCGGGCAAGGGTTACGATTTCCTCGCCGAGAACACCGGGGTCTTCATGACGGCACTGCGCGCCCGGCCCGAGTTCTCGACGGTGATGACGACGATGCTCGCCGGCGTCCCGCAGCTCTTCGCCGATGTCGATCGCGAGAAGGCGCTCAAACTCGGCGTCTCGCTCGCGGATCTCTACAAGGCCCTCCAATCGTATCTCGGCGGCGCGTTCATCAACTACTTCAACCAATTTGGCCGGGTCTGGCAGGTCTATTTGCAGGCCGAAGGCGACTATCGGCGCGACACCCGGCGGATGGGCGAGTTCTTCGTCCGCAACTCGACCGGCGAGATGGTTCCGCTGACCACGTTGGTCGAGATGAAGTCGAAGTTCGGGCCGGAGTTCACCATGCGCTTCAACGGCTACAGTGCCGCGCAGATCAACGGTGTGCTCGCGCCGGGATACAGCACGGCTCAGGGCATGGTGGCGCTCCAGGAGGTCTTCGCCGAGACGATGCCCTCCGAGATGGGCTACGATTACTCGGGTATTTCGTACGAGGAGCAGAAGGCGGCCCAGGGCGTCTCGCCGACCGTGATCTTCGGCCTCTCGCTGTTGATCGTCCTGCTGATCCTGGCCGCCCAGTACGAGAGCTGGACGCTGCCCTTCAGTGTGTTGCTCGGTGTGCCAGTCGCCGTGGTCGGCGCGCTTCTCGGGCTCCTGGTGCGGCGCTACGTCAATGATGTCTATGCTCAGATCGGCCTGGTGATGCTGATCGGCCTCACCGCGAAGAACGCGATTCTGATCGTCGAGTTTGCCAAGCTCGAGCTCGAGTCGGGCAAGGACCTGATCCAGGCCGCGCTCTCCGGGGCGGAACTCCGCCTGCGACCGATTCTGATGACCGCCTTTGCCTTCATCCTGGGGACCTTGCCGCTGGCCACGGCGGAGGGGGCGGGCGCGATTGCGCGTCGGACCCTCGGCACGACGGTCATCGGTGGGATGCTGGGCGCGACGCTCATCGCGGTGCTTCTGATCCCGGTGTCGTTCTACGTGGTCGAGCGTTTTGGTGGCGGTGCGAAGGGTCATGGCGAGGACCCGGCCGGCGGCGCGGCGACGACTCCGCCCGCAGACGAGCACGATGGTGGGCGGGAATGAGTTCGCGAGTGGCGAGGCGTTTCCATGGGGCCCTGCGAGCCGGGATCTCCGTTGCGGCTGTGGCCACGCTCACGGGCTGCCCGGTCGGTCCGAACTTCGTGCAGCCGGAGCTGAACGAGCTGCCCGCGAGCTACCACGGCGAGCGCGCGCGTTCCGAGGCGGCGTCGTTCGCGGACCTTCCGTGGTGGGAGGTTTTCCGCGACCCGGCGTTGCAGCGTCTCGCCGGCGAGGCGATCGAGGCCAACTACGACCTGCGCATGGCCACCGAGCGCGTGGTGCAGGCGCGCAATTTCGTCATCGTCGCGCGCAGTCCGCTGCTGCCGCAGCTCAACTACGACGGACTCGCTTCCCGTCAGCGCTCGACCATCACCAACGCGGGGGACACCGGAACCTTCAATTTCTTCCGCGGCACCTTCGAACTCGCCTGGGAGGTCGATGTGTGGGGCCGTATCCGGCGCGCCACGGAAGCGGCCGAGGCCCAACTCCTGGCCCAGGAGGAGGTGCAGCGCGGCGTATTATTGACTCTGGTCGCCGACCTTGCCCAGGCCTACTTCGATCTGCTGGCGCTCGATGCGCAGCTTGTGATCGCGCGGCAGACCGCCGCGAGCTTCGGAGAGACGCTCGAACTCTTCACCAACCGCTACTTCGGTGGAGTCGGCTCGAAGCTCGAGACGGCGCGTGCGGCAGGCGCGCTCGAGAGTGTGCAGGCCATCATTCCGGAGCTGCGGGCGGCGATCGCGGCGCGCGAGAATCAGATCTCGGTCCTGCTCGGTCGCCCCCCCGGCGCCATCACTCGCGGGGCTCCGCTCGATGCGCAGCGGGTGACACCGGAGATTCCCGCGGGACTGCCTTCTGCGCTGCTGCGGCGGCGCCCCGACATCCTCCAGGCCGAGGCCAGTGTGCGCGCGGCGAACGCCGAGGTCGGGGTGGCGATCGCAAACTTCTTCCCGCGCCTCGGGCTGAGCGCGGCTTATGGCGCGGCTTCGCCGGAGATTGGCGACATCGTCAAGAGCTCGGGTGGACTGTGGGCCATGGCGAGCACGCTTGCCGGTCCTCTCTTTCGCGGCGGGCAGCTCTACGGTGAGCTGAAGGAGCAGCAGGCGATCCACGCCGAGACTGTGCTGGCCTGGGAGCGGGCGGTCGTGCGGGCGCTGGCGGAGGTTGCCACCGCGCTCGAGAGGCGGCGCATGTTGGTGCTCGAGCGCGTGGCGCGCGAGCGTGAGGTCGCGGCGTATCGGCAATCGGTCGAGCTGGCTCTTGACCGCTACAACGCCGGCCTCTCCAACTACTACGAGGTCCTCGAGGCGCAGCAGCTTCTCTTCCCGGCCGAGAATCAGCTCGTCGAGGCCCGACTGGGGGAGCTTGCGACCGTCGCCGAGCTCTACCGCGCGCTCGGCGGTGGCTGGAATCTCGCCCCGGAAGCATGGCTGCCGGGAACGAGTTCCGCCGGGGTTGAGGACGCAGCGGGCGCGGACGTGACGCCTGCGGGCCTCGAAGGCAAGCCACCTCTGCGGTCTACCGGGCGGGTACACGAGCGGGGGGTCGGCAAGAGTCGAGCGCCGCGACAATCATGAAGATTGTACCGTTGGCCACGCCCGCTGCTCCTGCGGCGATCGGACCTTACGCCCAGGGGGTGAGCTGCGGCGAGTTGGTGTTCTGCTCGGGGCAGATCGGACTCGATCCGACGACGGGAGAGCTGATCGCGGGCGGTATCGAGGCCGAGACGCGCCGCGCGCTGGCCAATCTGGCCGCGGTGCTGGACTGCGCGGATGCCTCCTTTGCGTCTTTGCTGCGCGTCTCGATCTACCTCGTCGATCTCGGCGATTTTACCCGTGTCAATGCCATCTATGCCGAGGCGCTCGGCGAAGCACGCCCGGCGCGCAGCACCATCGGCGTCGCGGCCCTGCCACGCGGCGCCCGCATCGAGATCGACGCCATCGCCACCCGTCGCGCCCCCGCTTGACCGGGTCAAGAGCGGCGGCCCGGGTGCGCGGGCCTTCCGGCCCCATCTCAAAGCAGGGGCGGGCAGCTCCCGAACGGACCTCCGTGGGTTCGCTCCGAACCCGCCCCTGGCGAGGCAAGTCCCCGACGATCGCCAGCAGGTAGCCCCGGCTGCGCGGCGAGCCGGGGCGACATGGAACCTCTCCCCGTCCCAGGCAAGGGCGACGGCCCCAACCGCCGGCGGTGCCCGGATCCTTTACAGGCACGGGAGCGCTCGTTAGGGGAAGGCTCCCTCTGGAGGATCTCATGGCGCGTTCGTGTTCAGTTTGCGGCAAGGACCGCTCGGTTGGCAACAATGTGAGTCACGCCAACAACAAGACCAAGCGCGTGTGGCGGCCGAACCTCCAGAACGTGCGGACCACCCTCGGTGGCACCGTGCGGCGAGTCCTGGTCTGTACCCGCTGCCTGCGCTCCGGCCGGGTGGCCAAGGTCACGGGCGCGCGGCCGGCTTCGCTCGTCGCGAGCTGAGCCCTCCTACGAGGCACGCCCCCGCGTGGGTCGGTGCCCCGCGGCGCGTTCGATCAAGCGCGTCGTCGACTGCCCGGCGATCAGCTCGACCCGCACCACACGACCGCCGCGTGCCTTGACCTCGGCCGCCCCGACGATCGCGTCGGCGCTCCAGTCCGCACCCTTGGCCAGCACGTCGGGAGCCAGCGCGACGATCAGCCCGAGCGGCGTGTCGTCTGCGAACACCACCACCGCATCGACGCTCGCCAGGCCGGCCAGCACCTCGGCCCGTGCCGCTTCGTGCTGTACCGGGCGCCCGCGGCCCTTGAGCCGTCGCACCGAGCTGTCGGAATTGAGGCCGACCACCAACAGATCGCCGAGACTGCGCGCCGCAGCGAGGTAGCGCACATGCCCGGGGTGGAGCAGATCGAAGCACCCGTTGGTGAACACCACGCGCTGGCCCGCGGCGCGTGCCCGGCGACATAGAGACTGGGTGGCCCGCAAGCTGCGAACCTTGCGCACATGAGCGGTAGCGGCGCGCTGCAACGAAGCCATCGCCCCGACCCCTAGCACGATCGGGCACCCGGCCTCGATGCGAGCGGTGATGCCTGTAGGGAGCACATGATCCGTCCACTCCCGAGAGCAAGTGAAGAGACCGTTTGGGCAGCCCTAGGCGTAGGGTTCGATCCCATGGGATTTGGATTCCGCCTGCAGCCGCTGAGCGGCCGTTACCATGGCGGGTCGGGGCGGCGGGCGAGGGAGAGAGTCTGCCCTCTCCCCCGCGATGACGTAACCGAGCTACTGGCAAAGCAGCGTCGAGGCTGAGCCGTTGAAGGCACAGATTCCACTCGGTGGTGTCCAGGTCGCCAGGCCGCAGCGACCGGCCAGCGCCGACGGGTCGAGCCGAACCTCGGCTTGCAACGGCAGGTCGGCCGCCGTCACCGCCAGCGACAGGTCCTTGCCCGTGAGGTCGAAGCCGCCCTCTCCGCTGGCGTCGTCCCATTCGAGCTTGACCTTGTCGATACCAGCGATTCCAGTCTTGCTCTTCCACTGCGCCTTGCCGCCACGTGGACTCGTCTGCCAGCCCTCGCCGGTCTCGCGCGAGTACGCACCCGCCGGCAGGGTCACCTGGTAGAGCGGCGTCTCGGACGCCGACAGAATCACGAGTTCGAAGCCACTGGTTGCCGGCTCGAGGCCGCCCGCAATCGGGCCGCCGAGATCGAACTCGCCCTTGATCTTGAGTCCCTGCGTGCCGGCGGGATTGTCCATCCGGGTGGCAATGATCCGGGCCGTGGCCTCGCCCGCGCAGCTCAGGTCGGCGAGGGCGTAGGCCGAGAAGTGGCTGACCTCGAAGCAGTAGACGTTGGCCACGACCGAGCAGCAGGCCGCCAGCGTCGGATCGTTGAGCGTGCCCGGCACCGTCGCCGGCAGGCCGTTGGGGCCGAGAGCGCCGCAGCTAGCCTGCAGCCCGCAGCGCGGTCCCAGCACCACTTCGGTCCCGGTCGTCTCGTCGCGCAGCGTCGGCCGGATATTGACCTCCTCGACCACGAAGTCGAGGTTGTCGACCCGGCCGGGGCGGTTGTCGGCATCCTGCCACGCCATGCAGACCAGCAGCGGCGGGTCGAAGATCGCACCCGCCGGCTCCATGAGCGCCCCGGTCACGAAGTTCCCCGTCCCCGTGCTGAGGATGTGATCGCTGCCGCCCTTGGTCATCGGCGTGACCGAGATCGAGGTCGGTTCATCGACCGCACCCGCAGGAATCTCGATCGTCACGGTGGTGCCGGTGGTGGGGTCGGGCGGAGTCTGGAAGCTCACGGCACCGGCCGCGCCGCACGCGGCACCGTCGGCATCCACCGAGACGCCCTCCGAGGCACTGTCGCGGCAGCAGGCGAGCGCCGAATTGTACTCCGCAGTGGCGCACTCGGCCGGCTCGGCGGCCTCGTCGATCGCTGGGCAGATGTCGCAGACATCGCCCCCGCCCGCGTCGCCGTCGGAGTTGTCCTGATCGGGGTTGCAGGCGTTCGGGCAGTTGTCGCAGGCCGTGCCGACGTCGTCGTTGTCGGGGTCGGACTGGTCCGGGTTGGCGACCAAATCGCAGTTGTCGATCTGGTCGCAGAGCGTATCCCCATCGAGGTCGGGCTTCTGCTGATTCGCCGGGCAGGTGGTGGCACCGCCGCAGGTCTCGGTGAAATCGCAAACGTCGACCGCCGCGCGGCAGACCGTCGCCTCCGGCGCACCCGCATCCGCCGGGCAGGCCTGGCCCGCCGTGCCGGTGCAGTTCTCGGCGACGTCGCAGGTCGTGTCCGCCCGCGCGCGACAGGTCGTGCCCGCCGCCGTAACGAGGTCCACCGGACAGGCCGCCAGCGCGACGCCCGTGCAGGTCTCCGTTGGATCGCATTGATCCCCCGAGCCGGCGCGACAGGTCGTGCCCGCCGCCGTAACGAGATCCGCCGGACAGGCCGCCAGCGCGACGCCCGTGCAGGTCTCGGCCGGATCACAGGTATCCCCCGAGCCGACGCGACAGGTCGTGCCCGCCGCCTTCCGCACATCGGCCGGGCAGGTTGCCCGCGCGGCACCGGTGCAGGTCTCGGCCGGATCACAGGTATCCCCCGAGCCGGCGCGACAGGTCGTGCCCGCAATCTGCCTGATGTCTGCACCGCATACCGAGCCCGTTCCCGTCGGACAAACTTCGGCCGCGTCGCAGAAGTCGCCGCTGCCGGTGCGACAGGTCACGCCAGCGCGGATGACGTCACTCGGGCAGGTCGCGCTCGACCCGGTGCAGGTCTCGGCGGGGTTGCAGACGAAACCCGAACCGTTGGGGTCGCCTGCGCCGGCACGGCATTGCGTGCCCGCGGTCGTGAACGTGCACTGGGTAGTACAGCAGAGGCCGCTTGTGCCGTTGGCGCCGTCGCCGAGGTCGCAGTCCTCGCCCGGCTCGATTGTGGCATTGCCGCAGGAGGTTTCGGCGAGGACACGCGCGAGGAACATCCGGTCGTCGTCGGGCGTCGCGGAGAACATCGTTCCGCCGACGATGATATGGCGACTGTCGGCCGACATCTCGGCGCTCATGACCCGGAGGCCGGAGAAGCCCGGGGTCGACTTGAACACGGCGATGCCGCCGACGCCGAACGCGCTGTCGAGGATGCCGGTGGCTGTGTAGCGTACGAGCAGGGCGATGGAGCTAAGCGGCGTGGTATCGTTAAACAAGGTGCCGACGGCCGTGATCCGGCCCCCGCGGTCGAGCACGACGTCCTCGAACTCCCCAGGTGACACGACCAGGCCGCCGCTGCCGAACGTGGTGTCGGGCACCCCCGCCGAGGTCAAGCGCCGCACGAAGCCCGACCGGCCGGTTTCACAGAGGGTGTCCCCCGAGCATCGGCGCCCTTGCTTGCCGCTCACCACGATGTCGCCGTCGCTGGCGATCTTGACGCCGGTGGCCGCCACTACGTCGTGCCCCGTCGTCGCAGACCACGTCACCGTCCCACCCGCGCCGAACCCCGTGTCAAGCGAGCCGTCGGCCAAAAAGCGTGCTACGAACGCGAGCCTCCCGACGTACGGCCAAGAGGTTGTAGCTTCAAGAGGTAATACTGCTCCGACGACGACGATTTTGCCATCGCGCTGCAGCGCGACCTCGTATGCCATGGCATCGCCGCCGCTGATTTGGTGCGAGATGATGCCGTCGCCCCCGCCGAATGAGGTATCGACAGTCCCGTTAGGATTGACACGGACCAACGCGACGCGCTTTGGGGTCGAATGGCGCACCCCGACGGCGATGTAATCGCCGTCGGACCTCAGGGCGATGCCGAAGGCCTCGGCGGGACTCTCCTCAATAAAGCTATTGAACAGGACTACATCCGTCCCGGTCGACGGCCCGATCGCGAAGACGGCGAACTTGTCCTTCCCATGGGGGACGACAGGGCCACCCTTGCTCTGGGTCCCTGCCACAGTGAAATGGTTGATGCATATAAATCGCGGGCAGCTCCGCACGGCCACGGCGTCGTGGTAGGCCGTGCCGGGGTCTTCTGGACCGCGATCATTGATCGCGAGCCCATCGTCGTTCGGTGGCACGAAGGTGCCATCAAACGATGCTTGCGGACTGCCGACGGACGAGACTGCAAAGCCGAGGCGATCGCCCCGAGGGTTGTGGCCCAGTACGGCTACGGCTGGCTCACCCGACGCAGGGACGAGCGGGACGGCGACCGCATGGCCCTCGGAGTCGCTGGTGGAGCTGGCTGTTGCGCCAAGGGCGGCCGGGGCCACCACGATTCCGTCCTCTGAGAAGCTTGTGTCGAGGTCGCCGGGCCTGCGGGCCCCGGCCGGCGTTGCCAGCGCTACCAGCGGCACGAGCCCGCCGAGGACCAAGGCGAGGAGTTTGCGCGCCACTCTCCTTCCGGCGGCTCGATCATGGCCGGGGAGCCACGGGGACGCGTGCATGCTGCGGGCAATCGGTCTGCGGGTGGCAGTCGTCGTCATGAAGTCTCTCCCTTGGATGGACATTGTTTCTTGGCGGGGGGGCTGGCGCCGACGCTGGCCCGACTGCCCACCGTCGAGCACGTTCCGACCCGGAACGGCGCCGAAGAAGCGGCTGATCCACGGGCGATCCCAGAAGGTTGCCGATCCCGGGTGGCATCGCGGCGTGGCGCAGGTCTCAATATAGTGAGATGACGAATCACAGGACTCGCCAGATAGGCGCCACGTAGGCTTGTGGCATTGCCACTCTTGGGAGCCATTTCGAGCTTTTATTTTCAGCTTGGGCCAAGAATCTCCCTGTTGCCCCGGTCGACTGCGCCTGTGCCGGGGTTTGACGGGGGCAGGAATCGTAGATTCGCCTAGTAAGTTAAGGGTAATTACCTTTTCTTCTTTGGGCCGAGGCGCTCGAGTGTTGCCGAACGCAGGTAGATCAGGTCGCGCCCCGACGGTGTCCCCGTCGCCGAGCTGGCCGGCGCCGCGTGACGTCGGCAGGGTCGAATCGACGACGGGTCACGGACTTCCCGAGGATGGCCGCGGGCCGGCACGTCTTGATCCGGTCGGCTTCGCCGGCCGGCGATCCGTGGTAGGCGGAGCCGCATGTCGAGCGAGAGTGCTGCGCCCGCCACCGCGCCGCGCGTGGTGGTGCTGCCGTCGCTGGTGGCCGATCAGATTGCCGCGGGCGAGGTGGTGGAGCGCCCGGCCTCGGGCGTCACGGACCTGGTCGAGAACGCGCTCGACGCCGGAGCGACCCGGATCGAGGTCGAGCTCGAGGTGGGCGGGCGCGAGTGCATCCGGGTGCGCGACGATGGCTCGGGCATGGCCCCCGAGGATGCTGTGCTGGCGCTGCGTCGGCACGCGACCAGCAAGCTGCGCGTGCTCGACGATTTGCAGACCATCGGCACGCTCGGCTTTCGCGGCGAGGCCCTGGCGAGCATCGCCGCCGTGGGTCGCGTGGTGCTGGTGACGCGCGAGCGCGGGCGCGAGGCAGGTGTCCGGCTGGAGGTGGACGACGCAGGCCGGATCGAGTCGCGGCCGGAGGGAGCGCCCTACGGCACCACGATCGAGGTCGCGGCTCTCTTCGGGAGGGTGCCGGCGCGGCGGAAGTTTCTGCGCTCGCCCCAGACCGAGCTGGCGCACGTCACCGACTGGTTTGGACGGCTCGCGCTGGCCCACCCCGAGACGGGTTTCTTCCTCCGGCATGGCGGCCGCGAAGTGCTCGGCTGTCCGGCGGTCACTCGTCACGAGGAGCGGCTCGAACAGGTCCTGGGCAGCGAGCGGGCGCGCACGCTGATCCCCTTCGCGCACGAGGAGGGCCGGGTGCGCGTGCACGGCTGGACTTCGCGCGCCGGCCAGAGCTTCCCCTCCGCAAAACAGATTTCAACCTGGGTCCGGGCGCGCAGTGTGCGCGATCGAGTGCTGCTGCGCGCGATCGGCGACGCCTACCGCGCCTTGCTGCCGCAGGGCCGCCACCCGGTGGTGATCGCGTTCGTCGACCTGCCGGGCACGCTGGTGGACGTCAACGTCCATCCCATGAAAACCGAGGTGCGCTTCGCCAGTGCCGACGAGGTCTACACCTGCCTGCTGCGCGGCCTGCGCGCAGCACTCGACGCGGCGGCCGGTCCGCCGGTTTCCGCGGCCGGCGAGGGGGACGAGGAGTCAGGCCGCGGCGCGGCGTTCGAGAACCGCATCGGTGCGGCGATGGCGCGCTACGCCGAGCGGCCGCCGGGCGGAGGATCGAATGGGGTGTGGCGGGTCGCACCCGGTGCCGAGAGCGCGGGGCGGTCCCGGCCTGGTGCCCGCCCGGACGGCGACGATCTCCTGGCCCGCGATGCCCCCTCGGGGGAAGACGGGTTCGCGAGGGCTCCGGCTTTGACCGGGGCTGCGGGAGCGTGGAGCGGCACGGACCCCTTCCCGGCCGCGGTGGGCGAGGTGGTCAAAAACAGATCGGCCGCGTCGCAGGCGGAGTTACTGGAAGTCGGCGCGGGCACGCCCGCGACGCAGCCCGAGGGCGGGGCACCCCGTTTCCGCGACCTGCGCGTCGTGGGGCAGGCCTTGCGCGGCTGGATCGTCTGCGAGAGCGGCACGGGGCTGGTGCTGGTCGACCAGCACGCGGCCCACGAACGCATCCGCTTCGAGCGGCTGCGCGCGCAGGCGACGACGAGACTGCCGGGGCAGGCCCTGCTCGTCCCGCGGGTGGTGGAACTCGACGCGGCCGCTGTCGCAGCCCTGCTCGAACAGCGCGACGCCGTGGTGGCGGCGGGCTTCGACGTCGAGGCCTTTGGCGAGGGTGCCGTGATCGTGCGCACCCTGCCGGCGGCGCTCGACGTCGGCTGTGACGCCGAGGGATTGCTCGCCGAGCTGGCAGGCGATCTCGGCGAGATCGGGGCGAGCGAACGGGCCGATGCCGCGCGCGATCTTCTGCTTGCACGTGTGGCCTGCCACGGCGCGGTCCGACTCGGCGATACCCTCGAGCTGCGCGAGATGCAGGCGCTCGTCGCCGAGCTCGACACGATTCCGTTTGCCGCGACTTGCCCGCACGGCCGGCCGCTGCTCGCCGAACTCTCCCGTGCCGAGATCGAGCGGCGAGTCCGCCGCTGAGGCCCGCGTGGCGGTAGCAGAACGGATCCCCCTGATCGTGCTCGCCGGGCCGACGGCCGGGGGCAAGACGCGACTTGCTCTCGAGATGGCAGAGCAGATTGACGCGGAGATCGTGTCGGCCGACTCGCGCCAGATTTATCGGCGGCTCGACATCGGCACTGCCAAGCCGACCCCGGACGAGCGCGCCCGGGTACGACATCACTTGCTTGATGTGATCGACGTCGACGCGATCTTCGATGCGGCGCGCTACGCCAGCGCGGCCAGCGCCGCCATCGCCGAGATTCGCGCGCGCGGGCGCGCGGCCATCGTCTGCGGCGGCACGGGCTTCTACCTGCGGGCCTTGCTCGAGGGGCTCGCAACGGTGCCCCCGATCCCGCCCGCCCTGCGCGACGCGTTGCGCGCGCGCTTCGCCGCCGCAGGCGGGGCGGAGCTGCACGGTGAGCTTGCGCAGCTCGATGCCGAGGCGGCAGCGCGCATCGGGCCGCGCGATCACCGGCGTCTTCTCCGCGCGCTCGAGGTCGCGCACGCGACTGGTCGGCCGCTCTCGGCGTGGCAGCGCGAGCATCGCCAGGTGGACCGGCCCCCCTGGCGCACGCTCTTCCTGCTGCTCTCGCCCCGGCGCGAGGTGCTCGCCGGTCGCATCGACGAGCGCACGCGATCGATGTGGCGGGGCGGCCTGGTCGAGGAGACGCGGGCGGTGCTCGGCGCTGGGTTCCCGGTCTCGGCGCCTGGGCTGCAGGCGATCGGCTATCGCGAGGCACGGGCGGTGCTCGCCGGCGAGCAGTCCGTCGACGAGGGCATCGAGGCCACCCGGTGCGCGACGCAGCGCTACGCCAAGCGCCAGCGTACCTGGTTCCGTGGCGTCGCCGGCACGGAGTGTCTCTCGGGCGAGGAGTCGACAGGCGCGGTCATCGCTCGGGCCCGCGCCTTTCTCGACGCGCCGCCCTGAGCGAGGCTGGGGCGGTGCACAGGTGCGTGCAGGCAGCGACGGGATCGCGTACACGGGCAGGCGCGGGAAACGGCGCCGCCCGTGCGCGGTACCCGTTCCGGGGGCGCATCAGGTGACCGTGAAATCCGATCGAAAACGCGGCCCCTCGCTCGAGCGCTTGCGCCACCAGCTCGATGCCGTCGATGCGCGCCTCCTCGAGGCCCTGGCCGAGCGCTCGGCCCTCTCGCGCGAGGTGCAAGCGGCCAAGGCCCGAAATGGTGATCAGGTCTGGGTCCCCGAACGTGAGCGGGCCCAACTCGCTCGCCTCGAGGCGCTCAATTCGCAGCAGCCCTCACCGGTTCCGCCCGCCATGTTGCGCGCGGTCTTCCGCGAGGTCCTCTCCGGCTCACGCGCGCTGCAGTCGCGCCAATCGGTGGCCTACCTCGGACCGGAAGGGACGTGGTCGGAGCAGGCCGCGATCGCGCAATTCGGCTCCCAGGTCGAGCGTCTGCCGCAGGCGACGATCGGCGACGTGTTTCGCGCGGTCGACAGCGGCGAGGCTCGCTTCGGCGTGGTGCCGATCGAGAACTCGACCGGCGGCATGGTCGACGCAACACTTGACGCCTTCGTCACGACCTCGCTCTGTATTCTGGCGGAGCGCCAGCTCCGAATCCGGCACGCTCTCCTGTCGCGGAGTGCCCAGCGCGCGGGCATCACGCAGGTCGCTGCGCATCCGCAGGCGCTGGCGCAGTGCCGCGAGTGGTTGCGCCGCCATCTGCCCGGGGCGGAACTGCGCGAGGCGGCAAGCAACGCCGAGGCAGCCCGGCTCGCGCGCACGCACAAGGGACTCGCCGCGATCGCCGGCCGAGAAGCCGCCGAGATCTACGGGCTCGAGGTCGTGGCCGACGGGATCCAGGATCTCGAGCGCAACGTCACGCGCTTCGTCGTCATCGGCCCCGAACGCGCGGCCGGTGCCAGTGGCGCGGCCGCGAAGAGCGGCAAGGTCTCGCTGCTCTTCGCTGTCAAGAATGAGCCGGGGGCGCTGTCCCACGCGCTCCAGCCTCTCGCGCGCGCCGGCATCGACATGCTCAAGATCGAGTCGCGGCCGATGCGCGAGAGGGTCTGGGACTACCTGTTCTTCGTCGACGTGCGGGGCGAGGCGAACCTGCCCGTGGTCGCGCGGGCGTTCGGGGCCATGCGCCGCCACTGCGTCTGGTTCCGGGTGCTCGGTTCCTACGCCACCGAGGAGACGCCGTGAAACAGCGCGTCGCGGGCGCGACCGCGGGAACCGCTCCGGGCTGCGGGCTCGGGGTTGTGAAGCAGCGTGCGGCAGGCCCGACCGGGGCCGCCGGGGGAAGGGGAACGTGAGCGGGGTCGGGTCGCGCGGCGCCCTTGCCAGCATCGCTTCGCTCCAGCCCTACCAGCCGGGCCGCGCCATCGCCGAGATCCGCCGGCTCTACGGCGTCGACGACGTCGTCAAGCTTGCGTCCAACGAAAATCCGCTCGGCCCTTCGCCGCAGGCGCTCACGGCCCTGCGCGCAGCGCTCGGCGAGGCGCATCGCTACCCCGAGGGGGGCTCGCCCGAGTTGCGCCGCGCTCTGGCCCGGCGCCACGGCGTCGCTCCCGGGCGCATCCTGCTCGGCAACGGGTCGAACGAGATTCTGAGCCTGCTGGCACGGATCTACCTCGCTCCGGGGCGCAACGCCGTGGTCGCGCAGTACGCCTTTGCCATCTACGCCATCGCCAGTCGCGCCGCCGGTGCCGAGGTGCGCGAGGTGCCGGCACGGGCCTACGGGCACGATCTGGCGGCGATGGCCGAGGCGATCACCGCCGAAACCGCGATGGTGTTCATCGCCAACCCGAACAACCCGACCGGCACCATGGTGGGCCGGACCGAGTGGGAAGACTTCCTTGGGCGGGTGCCGCGCGACGTGATCGTGGTGTGCGACGAAGCGTATGCCGAGTTCGTCACCGATCCGACCTACCCGGATGCGGCGGCACGCCCTGACGCGCATCCGGGGCTGGTCGTCTTGCGCACGTTCTCGAAGATTCACGGCCTGGCCGGACTCCGGGTGGGGTGGGGGATCGCATCCGTCGATGTGGTGGCCCTGTTCGACCGGATCCGCGACGCCTTCAACGTCAACCTGCTGGGCGAAGTCGCGGCGCTGGCCGCCCTCGACGACCACGCCCACGTCGAGCGCACTCGCCGGGTCGTCGAGCAGGGCCGGCGCTTCCTCGAGCGAGCCCTCGTGGCGCTCGGCCTGCCCTTCGTCGAGAGCGCCGCCAACTTTCTGCTGGTTGAGTTCGGCGAGGCTGCGACGGTTGCCGAAGCCCTGTTGCGCGCGGGCGTGATCACGCGGCCCGTCACGGGCTACGGCCTGCCGCGCCATTTGCGGATCACGGTCGGGCTGCCCGAGGAGAATACCCGTCTCGTCCAGACTCTGGCCGCATTGCTGGGGCGCTCGGGTCCGGCCGTGGGCTCGCTCGCGCAGGCGGCGCTGGTGGGCGACGCGCGATGAGTGCCCCTCTGGGGCCGCGCTTCGAGCGGCTGGCCGTGGTCGGGGTCGGTCTGCTCGGAGGTTCGTTCGCCCTGGCCTGCCGGCAGCGCGAACTCGTTGGCGAGGTGGTCGGTGTCGGTCGCAGCCGGGCCAACCTGGAGCACGCACTGGCGCGCGGGATCGTCGATCGTGCGGGCGACGACATGGCATTGATCGAGGGGGCGGATCTGGTGCTGCTCGCCGCTCCGGTGTCGAGGCTCGGAGCACTGGCGGAGCGAGCTGCGCCGCATCTGCGCCCGGGGGCGCTGGTCACCGACGTCGGCAGCGTCAAGGAAGGGGTCGTGACGGCTTGCGAGGCGGCGCTTGCCGGGCGTGCGGAGTTCGTCGGCAGTCATCCCATCGCCGGTAGCGAGCAGACCGGGGCCGCTGCGGCGCGCGCCGATCTCTTCACGGGTGCGACTTGCGTCGTGACCCCGAGCGAGGCGACGGCGCCCGAGGCGCTGGCACGCACGGTGGCGCTCTGGAACGCGCTCGGGATGCACGTGACCGAGCTTCCCCCGGCGCTGCATGACGCGCTGCTGGCCCGCACCAGTCACCTGCCGCACGTGCTCGCTTTCGTGCTCGCCCGCCTGGTCGGCGCACCGATCGAGAACATCGACCCGCTCGCGCTGGCGGGGCCGTCGTTGATCGAGGGCACGCGCATCGCGGCCAGCTCGCCCGAACTGTGGCGCGACATTCTTCTCGGCAACGCCGCGGCGGTGGTTGCGGCATGTGATGCGGCGCGGGCCGATCTCGAACGCTTGCGTGCCGCGGTGGCCGCAGGGGACGGTGCCACAATCGCGACGCTGGTTGCCGAAGCGGGCGCCGTGCGCGCCCGGATGATGGCGCCTGGGTTCGCAGGCGCTGCGGCCGCGGGCGAGATCTTCGGTCCGGCGCGGACGCCACTCACCGGCGAGGTCGTGCTGCCCGGCGATAAATCGATTGGCCACCGGGCGCTGCTCTTTGGCGCGATCGCCGAGGGTGAGACCCGGATCACGGGTCTTGGCGGTGGTCAGGACAACGCCTCCACGATCCACGTGCTGCGTAGCCTTGGCGTGCGCATCACGCGGCGCGGAAGCTCGGCTGTAGTCCACGGGCGCGGGTTTGCGGGACTGCACGCGCCGGCCGGGCCGCTCGATTGTGGGAATTCGGGAACGACGATGCGGCTCATGGCGGGCGTGCTTGCGGGGCGGCCGTTCCGGGCCACGCTGCGCGGTGACGCCTCGCTCGAGCGCCGGCCGATGGCGCGGGTGGCCGCGCCACTCGCGCGCATGGGGGCGCGCATCGCGACGGTCGACGGCCGTCCGCCGCTCACCGTTGACGGCGGCGCCCTGCACGGCGTGGCGCACGTGCTGCCGGTGGCGAGCGCGCAACTCAAGACAGCACTCGTGCTGGCCGGTTTGCAGGCCCGTGGTGTGACTCGCGTCGAGGAACCGGAACTTTCGCGCGACCATACCGAGCGGCTTCTGCCGAGCTTTGGGGTCACCCTCGGGCGGCCGTCGCCGCTGACGATCGAGATCACGGGTCCATCGCGATTGCACGCCACCGAGATCCACGTGCCCGGCGATCCGAGTGCCGCGGCCTTCTGGGCGGTTGCCGCCTCGATCGTCGCGGGCTCGCGCGTGCTGCTGCGCAACGTGGGCGTGAACCCGAGCCGTACCGGAGCCTTCGACGTCCTGCGGTCGATGGGGGCTCTTCTCGACCTGCGTCACACCGCCAGCACAGGGGACGAGCCCGTCGCCGATGTCGAGGTGCGCCACGTGCCCCTGCACGGCGTCCTGGTGGCGGGTGCGACCATGGTGCGGGCGATCGACGAGTTTCCGGTGCTGGCGGTGGCGGCGGCCCTGGCGCAGGGCACGACCGAGTTCCGCGACGGCGCCGAGCTGCGCGTCAAGGAGAGTGATCGGATCGCCGCCATGGCTCGCGGGCTCGCGACGCTCGGCGTGACCGTCCGCGAGCATCCGGACGGCCTCACCGTCGAAGGGCGAGCGGAGCTGGGTTCCGGCGAGGTGGATGCGTGTGGCGATCATCGCATCGTGATGGCCTTTGCCGTCGCCGCTCTGCGCGCCCGGGGTGAAGTCCGAATTCGCGGGGCCGGGGCCGCGGCGGTGTCCGACCCCGGATTCCTCGTCCGTCTGCGACAACTCGCCGGGTGCGAACAAAGAGCGGCGCTCGGAGAACGGCCATGACCCGGCCTCTGATCGTGGCGATCGACGGTCCTGCCGGCGCCGGCAAGAGCACGGTGAGCCGCGAACTGGCCCGGCGGCTGGGCCTGCCTTACCTCGATACCGGCGCGCTCTACCGCGCGCTTGCTCTAGCCCTCGGGCAAGTGCCCGAGCTTGCCGGGCGGATCGACGGACTCGTCACGGTGGACGATCTCTCGTCCGAAGATCGTGCTCGGGCTGGAGAGATCGCAGGCGCGCTGGCGCTGAGCTTCGAGGAGGGTGGGACACGGCTCCGTCTCGACGGCCGCGATGTGAGTGTCGACATCCGCCGCCCCGAAGTCGGCGAGCGCGCCTCGCGGGCGTCGGCGATTCCCGAAGTGCGGGCCGCATTGCTCGATCTGCAGCGGGATCTGGCGGCGCGGCAGGGGGCCGTGGCCGAGGGGCGAGACATGGGCAGCGTCGTGTTTCCGGGCGCCGACGTGAAGTTTTTCCTCACTGCGGATCTGACCTGCCGGGCGCGACGGCGCGGTGGTGACCTGGCGGCGCGCGGCGAGCCCGCCCCCGAGTATGTGGTCGAACGCGAGATCGCCGCCCGCGACCAGCGCGATTCCTCTCGAGCAGTGGCGCCGCTGCGCCAGCTCCCCGACGCCATCGCGATCGACTCGACCGCTCTCGACGTCGGTCAGGTGGTCGAACGGATGCTGATCGAGATTTCTCGCCGTGGCAGCCCTTGAAATGGACCGAGGGCCGGAGTAAGCCCCGCCCAACGACGTGCGCGCCCTAGCTGGCCTGCGCCCGCCATCTCACGCGATCGAAGGAGGCATCAACCGCATGATGAGTGCGAAGGACGATCCGTCCATCATGGAGGACGATTTTGCGAAGCTCTTCGAGGAGAGCGAACGCGAGAATTCGGTCTCTCCCGGCGAGGTCGTCAAAGGCGAAGTCGTCGAGATCGCCAACGGGATGGTCACCGTTGACATCGGGTACAAGTCCGAAGGTCAGGTTCCCCTGCAGGAATTCTCCTCGCGCGGCAGCCGGGTGAGCGTGCAGGTCGGCGATCTGGTCGAGGTCTACTTCGAGGGCAGCGACGCCGACACGGGTACGGTCTCGCTCTCCCGGATCCGCGCCGAGCAGGTGAAGGTCTGGGGCGAGGTCGAGCGGGCCTTCGAGGCCGGCGAGCCGGTCGAGGGACTGATCGTTGGCAAGGTGAAGGGTGGCCTCAAGGTCGACGTCGGGGTTGCCGCGTTCCTGCCCGGATCGCACGCCGACCTGCGCCCCACACGCAGCCTGGAGCGCTTTATCGGCCAGCGTGGCCGCTTCGCGGTGCTCAAGTTCAACCGGGCGCGCGGCAACGTGGTGGTGTCGCGTCGCGCCGTGCTCGAGAAAGAGCGCGACGCCCTCAAGGAAGAGACGCTGCGTGTGCTCGAGGAAGGCATCATCCTCGAGGGCACGGTGAAGAACATCACCGACAACGGCGCTATCGTCGACCTC
>SXLG01000002.1 GCA_005777805.1 Pseudomonadota bacterium | reverse complement strand
TCGGTCGACAGGATCGCTGTCGCTGCGGCCGAGAGGATGCCACCCGTGCCGTGGCAGATCGCGGTCCGGGCACCGGCGACCTGACGCGCGCCACACTCGCCACGCAATTGCCGCACCGCCTCGACAAGCAGAAACATGCCGTACATCCCGGTGTGGGTGTAGGAGAGCCCACCACCGTTGGTGTTCATCGGGAAGTCGCCGCCCGGACCGGTGCGCCCGCCCTCGACGAAAGCGCCACCCTCACCGAAGCCACAGAAGCCGAGGGCCTCGAGCGTCAGGATCGGCACGATCGTGAAGGCGTCGTAGAACATCGCGAGATCGATCTCGGAGTGATTGACACCCGCCATCTGCCACGCCGCCTGTCCCGAGGTCACGGCGGCGTCCCAGATGTGGAAGCGCGGCATCTGCGAGATGATCGCATGAGTGGTCGCCTCGCCCGTGCCCAGCACGTAGACCGGCTTCTGGCGACAGTCGCGCGCACGCTCGGCCGAGGTCACGACCAGAGCGCCACCCCCGTCGGCAACGAGACAGCAATCGAGCAGATTGAAGGGCCACGCCACCAGCCGCGAACCGAGCACGTCATCGACCGTGATCGGATCGCGCATCGCAGCGCGCGGATTCAGAGCCGCCCAGGCGCGCGTGGCGACTGCGACCTCGGCGAGCTGCCGCTTCCTGGTGCCGTACTCGAGCATGTGGCGCGTCGCGGCCAGGCCGTAGCGCGTCGCTGGGCCACCGATCCCGAAGGGCATCTCGAACTGCCCCGGAGGCGAATCGGGCGAGAACCCCGTACCCCCCATGCCGACCCGCGAGCGACCACTCTCGCCGTGAGTGATCAGCACGACCTCGGCCACGCCGGCCTCGATCAAGCCAAGCGCATGCTGGAGATGGGCGATGAACGAACAGCCCCCCATCTGCGTGTTGTCCATGTAGCGCGGGCGAATGCCGAGGTACTCGGGCACGTCGTTGGCGGTCTGGCGGCCGGTCGAGAGCACCGCGTCCACGTCCGAGGACTTGAGCCCGGCATCGGCCAGAGCGTTGCGCGCGCCCTCGGCATGGAGCATGAGCGCCGACTTGTCGGGGAGCTTGCCGAGCTGGTCCGATTCGGCGGCGCCGACGATCGCGATCCGTCCCCTGCTCTTATGCTTCACGGCCATCGTCGCTGCCTCCCTGGATCAGACCGCCGGCCGGAAGCGCGGCAGGGTGAATTCATCGGTGACGTCGGCGAACTCGACCTCGACCGGCATTTCGCAACGGATCTGTTTGGGGTCGGGCTCGATGCCGACCAGATTGGTCAGAAGGCGCGGGCCCTCCTCCAGTTCGACAATGCCGATCACGAAGGGCGGCTCGAGCGGCGAGTTCTTCGGCGCCGTGTGCGAGATGACGAAGGTATGCAACCGGCCCCGGCCACTGCTGCGGAACCACTCGAGGTCACTGGAGAGACAATGCGGGCAGACGTTGCGCGGGTAGAAGAAAGCCTGCGTGCAGGCCCGGCAGCGCTGGACATGCAGTTCGTGCCGGCGCAGGGCGTCCCAGAACGGTTGTGAATCGGGCGTGGGACGCGGCAGGGCCGCTGCGTACTTCGACGGGTTCATGGCGATCCTCCGTGCGCGCCGCGAAACGCACTCCGGCGCGCGGGCATCGTTTGGCGACTGGCCGGCCACATCGCAAGCCCGGCCCCGGATGCATCGCGTCGTCTTCCGGGCTAAGGATCGACCGTGCCGACTGTGGTCACTGATGGGATTCGCGTGAGCGTGGAGTCGGTCTTTCTCGAGGAGCACTCGAACCCCGACGAAGGACGCTTCGCCTTCGCCTATCACATCGCGATCGAGAACGAGGGGCTGACCCGCGTTCAACTACGGCGGCGGCACTGGATCATCACCGACGGCAACGGTCGCGTGCAGGAAGTAGCGGGGGATGGCGTCGTCGGCCAGCAGCCGGTCCTCGATGCCGGCGACAAGCATCATTACACCAGCGGCTCGGTGCTGCCGACGCCCTACGGCACGATGGAAGGCACCTACGAGATGCACGAAGCCGGCGGGCGGATCTTCGAGGCTCGGATCCCGCGCTTCACCTTGGAAGTGCCGGGCGTCCTGCAATAGCAGCGAGACGCTACCTCCCGGCATTCAGGCCAACCCGCGCATCGCGACCGATGGCGTGGCGCGTGGCCGGTCCTCGCTGACCACACGGCCGTCGCACATCGTCACGATACGGTCGGCATGTGCCGCCGCTGCCGGAGCGTGCGTCACCATCAGAATGGCGACTCCCTGCTCTTCGTTGAGCCGGCGCAGCAGGCGCAGCACGCCCGTGCCGCTCTCCGAATCGAGGCTGCCCGTGGGCTCGTCCGCCACGACGATCGCGGGCTCGATCACGAGTGCACGCGCGATCGCGACTCGCTGCGCCTGGCCGCCCGAGAGTTCGTCGGGCCGGTGCCGCAAGCGCTCGCCGAGCCCAACCGCGACGAGCATGGCCCGCGCCCGCTCGGTGGCCTCGCGGCGACTCGCCCCCGCAGCGCGCAACGGCAACTCCACGTTCTCCTGTGCCGCAAGTCCGGGCAGCAGGTTGAAGGCCTGAAAGACCACTCCCACCCGTGTGCGGCGAAGTGCTGTGAGTCCATCTTCGTCGAGAGTCGAGAGCGGGACGCCCTCGACCAGGACCTCGCCCGCACTCGGGCGGTCCAGGCCAACCAGTAAATTGAGCAAGGTGCTCTTGCCGGAACCGCTCGGTCCCATCACGGAGACGAACTCGCGGGGTTCGATCCGCAGATCAAGGCCGTCGAGCGCCCGCGTCTCCACGCTGCCGAGACGGTAGGACTTGATGAGTCCCCGCGCCTCCAGTGGTGCAGCCTTCGCTTCGGGGGAGAGGATTTGCATCGGTCTTCACTCCATGGAGACGAGTTCGGCCACCGCCCGCGCCGATGCCCGGCGCACCGGGAATCCCGCGGCCAGCACCGCCGCCACCGTAGCGACCACGACCGTGGTCGCGGCCAGTCCCAGGGGAAACACAAAATCGAGACTCCAACCCGAAACCAGTCGGGCCGAACGGCTCACCACGAGCCAGGACACGAGGCCGCCATAGGCCACGCCGAGCAGGCCGCCGAGCAGACCGAGCAGTGCCGCCTCGGTCAGCAGAGAGCGCCCGAGAGCGCGCGGACCGAACGCGACGGCACGCAGCAGACCCATCTCACGCCGGCGATCCGAAACCTCGACCAGAAAAAAGTTGACCACTCCGATCAGCGCGATCCCGAGCGCCACGAGTTCGATGGCCCAGGTGAGTCGCAGGGCCCCGTCGAGTGCGCCCGAGACATCACGCTCGAACTGCCCCGCGGTCAGGATCGAGGTCTTCGCCACCGGCTCGAGCGCCTGCTCGATCGCGCGCCGCACCGCCGGCACGGCAACTCCACTCTCGGTCCAGACGTAGAGCACGTTGGCGAGGTCGTCCTTCCAAAAACGGCGATAGGTCGCCTCCTCGAGCGTGATCGTGCCCACATCGAGGGTGAAGTCCACCACGAGGGCGCCGACCGTGAAGCGCCGCGGGCCCGATGCCGTGGCAAGTTCGATCGTGTCGCCCGCGCGCAATCCCTCGCGATGCGCCAGATCGTCGCTGACGAGAACCGCCTCGCCACGCGCGAAGCTCTCCGCCGCATCGGGCAGCGCCTCGCGCACCGGGTAATCCAGGCCGTCGAAGGGCAGCCGGCCGCGCAGGCTGCGCAGAACAACCGTGCGTTCACCGAGTTGCGTATAGACGAGCCGGCTCGCCGCCACCTTCGCCACGCCATCGATCGGCACGACACGCGCCTCGAGCGCGGCCGGAAACGTCTCGCCCGAGGGCAGCGGCAGCGAGGGACCAGCCACGACATAGAGATCGGCGGCGAGCGTGCGCTCGACCCATCCCAGGATCGACGCCCGCAGACTCGCGACCATGGAAGCGCCGAGCAACACCAGCGCGAACGCCACCAGCATCGGGGTGAGTGGACCGCGTCGCCGCACCGGGTCGCGCGCCAGAGACTCGAGCGCGAGCTGAACCGTGATCGGCGCGCGCTCTCCCACGAGTTTGCGCAGCAGCGCAACGAAGCCGGCCAGCGCGGCCGGCACGATCAACGCAAAACCCAGCGCCAGGAGCGCCGCCGGCACCGCCATCAGAAACAGATGAACGAGGGCACTGGTCGAGCGGTACTCGATGAAGAAGCCCGCGGTACCTAGACCGATCAGCGCCGCGCCAGCCACCACCATCGCCCGGAGACGGGGAGCTCCCTCGCGGCCGTCGCCGTCGTCGCGGCGCAGATGGCGCAGCACCGGAACCCGGGCCGCGCTGCGCGCCGGCGCCACGGCCGCCGCAAGCGCCGTCCCCACGCCAAGCAGGAGAGCCAGCATCACCTGACGCACCCCGAGTTCCAGCGAACCCGCCCCCGAGCGCGCATAGATCGCCCCGACGGCGCCGCGCACAGCGTCGAGCGCCAGTTCCGCCAGCCCCACGCCTAGACCACAGCCGACGACGGCACCGACCAACCCAAAGGCGAGGGCTTCGAGCGCGACCGCGAGGGCCAAGGCACGGGGCGCGAATCCCACCGCGCGACAGATGGCAAGCTCGCGGCGCCGATGCGCGATCGCCGTGGCCAGCGCGTGATGAACGAGAAAGATCCCGACCACAATCGCCTCGAGGCTCACCAGCGAGAGGAACGTGCGCAGATTGAGGAGCATTCCGTCGAGGCCTGTGGCCCGCTCGCGAGGCGCGTGAACCCGGGCCCGCCCGGCGACGACCCGCTCGAGCGCCGCGCGCACGACCACCGGCTCGGCATCCTCGGCGAGGACGATGTCGATCTGGTCGAGCAGCCCGACACGGCCCAACAGCTGCTGGGCCGCCGGCAGATCGAGCAGGGCTACGGCGCCGTCATAGAGAGCCGCCGGTCCACGCGGCTCGACCGTCCCGCGCACCCGCAGTACTCGGCGGCCCGCGGGCGCGGCCACTTCGATGGCCGCCTCGGGAGCGAGATCCCATCGCTCGAGCAGCGCGGTCGAAAGCGCGACCGAATCGAGTGCGTTGGTGAAGGCAAACTCGTCGGGGATGGTGACCGCCTCGGGTGGAAATTGACGCGCTCGCACCACCTGATCCCCGAATACGTCCACCCCAAAAATAGTGAGTTCGCCGCGCGGGGTGGGTAAGGTGGCCTGCAGCAAGCCCGCGGCCGAGGTGATCCCGGGGATCTCCGGGATCGCCTCGAGCAGAACTTCCGGCACGCCCGCGCCGGGGTTGGTCACCTGCAGATCGGCCGAGCCCGCGATGGTCTCGACCGTCTCGCGGAACGAGCCGACCACAGACCGGTTCAGCAACTCGACCGCGACGACGATCGCGCAACCGATGGCGACGCCGAGCAGAGTCAGCGCGGCCCGCGCGACATGGCGCCGGTGATAGGGCAGCGCCACGTCCTCGATCAGCCAGAGTGCTGCGCGGAGAGCCTTCACGATCGGCTCCCGTCACGGCCCGCCCCGCAGCAGCGACGCGCGAGCGGCGAGAACCTCGTCGGTGCGCGCTTCACGACGCCCTCCCCCCGAGCCGTGCCGTCACCGCGAGCCGCGCCAACATCCCCAACCAGGCGCCCGTCCGAACAATCTCCGCCGAGGAGACCGCTCGACCCGCCACCGCACCGGACCCGAGGATGAACTCGGCAATCTCCCAACCGGGGGCTTCCAGATCGAATTCGTGCCGGCGTTTGGCCGCACGCGCGCCCCCGGTGGCGACGGCCTCACCGGTCCCGCGACGACCTGGGTCGTGCTCCAGACGCGCAGCGCGCTGCCGGGCCCAGCTCCGCGCCAGTCGCTCCGGCAGAGCACCGTCGAGCAGTGCGATCTCGGTCATCCATTCAGCAAGCACGCAATCCGAGGCGAGGATCGCGGCCTCCCAGGGTGGACTGCCGTCGCGGCCCGCTTCGTCCTCGAGCCAGACGATCAGCCCCTGGAGAGCAGTGGCCCGGAGCAGACGGAAGTCTTGCGGATCGAGCGCGGAGCAACGGAGAGACGCCAGCGAGAGAGCCCCCGCAGTCAGCACGAGACGCGGGTCTCCTGCCTCCCAGAGCCCCGCGAAGAGGCGCCCGAGAAGGGGATCGATCCGCTCGATCGACGCGGCGAGGCGCGACACCGTGGACCGCTCGACCGACGCGTCGAGCCGCGCCACCGTGGACCGCTCGACGCTCTCCTCGGCCGACGGCGCTGCGAGGCCCTCGAGCGACGCGTCGAGCCACCCCACCCTGGCCGCTTCCGCCCCGGGCGGACAGCACTGCGTGCGGACACCGCCTGATGTCGTCAAGCCAAGCGGTGGCAGGGCTTGACCGAACACCTCCCGGCGCGACGCCGTTAGAGGAGCTTCAGCGCCAAGCGCAATTCGCCCTTGCCGGCCAACAACTGCACGCCCGTCACCTGCCGCGGGGCGAGCTTCAGCGCCGAGCGCGATCCCGCCGTTTCGCACCAGACCGGCCAGCGCCGCCCCGAGGCCGCTGCTCATATCAGCCATTGATTCTCTCCAATCGCTCGACCATCGCCTGCTCGACCTGCCGGGCAAGGTCGAGAATCCAGCGCCGGCCCGGCCCCGGCGGGAGCGCGCCAAGCATGTGCTCGATCCGCCCGAACCAGCGGCGCGCCAGAGCACGGGTCCGCTCGAAGGCGCCCGCGCGCTCGAAGAGCGCGCACAGTCGTCGCGCCGCGGCCGGGTCCTCGGCCTGCCGGGCCAGCGCACATGCCGCCTCGAAGCCCGCCGGGCCGAGAGCCTCGACCAGGAACACCACCGGCAAAGTCACGATTCCGCCGCGCAGGTCGGACCCGGGCGCCCGGCCCAGGGCGGCGGGCGGTGCACACAGATCCTCGACGTCGTCGGCAAGCTGGAAGAGCATGCCAAACCAGCGGCCCGTGGCCGCTGACGCACGCACCGCAGCCGGCGTCGCTTCGCCGAGCAGCGCCCCGAGCGTCGCCGCAAGCGTGAAGATCACGGCCGTCTTGCCGTCCATGATCTGCAGGCGTTCGCGCACGCCCAGGCCGGGATCGGCCGTGCGCGCGATCTCGGCGAGCTGACCGTGACTCGCCGCGCGCGCGGCACGGGCAAAGGCAGCGCGCGCTGCGGCCGGCAAGCCGGCAAAGAGCAGCGTCGCCTCCGTCATCACCAGTGTTCCCGCCCGCGTGGCGAAGCGCTCGCCATAGATCCGGTGGGCGGTACAGTGGCCTCGCCGGCGCTCGGCGTGGTCCACGACATCGTCGTGCAGCAGCGAACCGGCATGAACGAGTTCGACGGCCGCGGCGGCGCGAATCTGAAACTCGCGCGCGGCAGGGGTGGTCGCGGGCGCGATCGCGAACAGCAGCCGGGCGCGCAAGCGCTTGCCGCCACGGAGCTGCGCCCGCACCAGCGGTGGCAGGTGGTGCCAAGCGCCCGTGCGCTCCTCGAGAAAGCGCGCGAATTCACCCAGCGCGACCTCGCCGTCGTTCGCTGCGGAACGCGACCCACCAAGGATCGGTGTCCTCTGGACGAGGGCACTCATCGGACCGCCCCTCGCCGCAGGGCCGTCCGTCCGACCGGTGCCGGCACCGCCGGCTCTCCGCCAGCAACCATCCTTGCGGAAAGCGTATCGCGACAGCGATCGAGCGCCTTGATCCGTGCTTCGTGATGCAAAACCGCCGCGTCGAGATAAAGGCGGGTCACCACCGAGAGCCATTCGGTCGTCGAATCCTCGGCATCGCGCCGGTCGACCAGATCGCGCAACTCGCGCCAGGTGCGCCGCCGCTCGACTTCGATGAAGGCCTTCACGTCCTCGAGATCGTCGGCCCTGGTCAGCAGCAATCTCAGAAACGAATCGTCGCGGAAGGGTCTGCCACGTGTCTCCACGCCGCGCATCCACGCCTGGAGGACCTGCCTCCCCTTGCTGCTGATGGCGTAGGTGCGGCGCAGCCTGCGGCCGACGCTTTCGTCCGTGGCCGTGACGAGCCCCTCGCTGTCCAGCCCCGACAGAATGCCGTAAACCTGCCCGTAGTTGAGTTCCCAGAGTTCTCCGAGCCGGCTCTCGAAGCGCGAGCGAATCGCATAGCCGTGCAGCGGCCCCTCGGAGAGCAAGCCTAGAATGGCGAACCGAATCGACATGGAGACGCCTCCGGATCGAGTGGATTCGTGCGCGCTTGGGGGTGAAACGGTTCAGTGCTGTCGGTGCTTCGCGCACAAACTCCGCCCGAAGGCCTCACCTTGTCAAGCCGGGCGTCAGGCGAGCTTCGGATCTTTGACTCCGGTGACAAGAACTTAGCGCGACACCACGCATCCGACGCAGCCGCTGGCGTGGCACCCGACACGGCCAATGGGCCGCCCGCCGGCCCGGAAACGACCGCCCGTCGGCCCCGCCGGGCCTCACCGACCTCGAGGGGCGGAGGCCAAAATCCGCTGCCGACAGGATCCCCCCGGTGGCTTGCAGCAGGCCTCCGCGGCCCGCCGCCCCTCCCCGGATGCGCGCCCCGGTCCCGCAGGAGCGCCCGTCGCCGTCGGCGATCTGGCCGGGGCAACCCACGCGACCCTCGGTAGGGTCAGGTGCGAGTGAGGGAGCGAGCCCGCCTGCCCGACGCTGTCCCGCTTGGGCTCGCTGGGAGTCAGGTGCGGGTGAGGAGCTCGGCAAACCCGAGGGTCAAACCCTCCGGCCCGGCCCACTCGACCAGGCACTCCCGCAGTAAAAAAGTCGCGTCGTTGCGCCGGCCGGGCAGCGGCGCCAGCGCCAACACCCTGCCCTCGCGCACCAAATCCTCACCGCCCACACAGAGGCTCGCACCCAGTCGTTGGACGGTCTTGTCCGGGGCATCTTCGATCCATTCGAGACCGGTCACGGCTTGCACCGCGCCGCGGTGGACGACCCAGCCGTCGGTACCCGAGGCCGCGTTGCCCTCGCGTTCGATCGACTCGACCTCGAACCCGCCGGGGCCGTCGGCAAGCGCACAGAGAAGAGCCCGGCGAAGGGGCAGATCGAGGCGATCCGGCCCCCAGCTCCGGTCGCGCAACGCGACCACATCAAGCACGAAGTGATCGCCCGAGACCCACATCTCGCCGCGCAAGCGTCCCGGTTGCGAGAAGCGCCGACCGCCCGCCCCCGTCAGCCGCGGTTCGCCCGTGGCCGTCCACGCAAGCTCGAGGATCAAGCGCTCGACGCGCGAACCGTGCCACGCCGCGTGCCGGTCGGCGTCCTGGGCCTCGGCCAGCGAGTGCGCGGCGCCGTCGCAGTCGAGCCGCCAGTGCTCTTCGCCACCCTCGGCGCGAATGTCGAAGCCTTCGACGGCGATACGGTCGGCACCCTGCCAGGGCCCGATCTGGCGCGTTGCGACGAAGCTCCCGTCGGACATAAAAATGTCGATTCCGACGTCGATCGCGCCTTCGTTGGGACGCACGCCAAGCCGCGCCACGATGCCCGTGCGCGTGGCCGGATCAACGAAGCGAAAGCCGACGGATTCGCTCCAGCCGAGTTCGGTTCCGGGTGCGTGCCAGCCGCGGTCGGCCGCATCGGGATGGCGCGCGGTCGCGCCCTCGTCGCGGCTCATGCCGACCCCACGGGAGGGAAGACACGCGCCATGGGCTGCACCTCGACCGTGCCGAAGACGCCTTCGACGACGTAGGGGTCGCGGGCCACGAGCGCGCGGGCGGCTTCAAGCGACTCGGCTTCGAAGACCACGACGCTGCCGCGCGGCGTCCTCCCGTCGTCATCAAAAACCGGGCCCGCGATCACGATCCGGCTGGCGGCCACGAGAGGCTCGAGGTGTTCCAGGTGCCGCGGCCGGACCGCAGCACGATGTGCCGGGCCGCGTTCGCCGTCGCGGCCGATCATCACAAAGAGCGCCATCCGATCCCCTCCTGCCACGGCCTCACGACGTCATCTCGACGCGCGCCCCGGTCCGTGCCGAGCGGTAGCACGCCTCGGCGATCGCCACCGCCGCAGCGCCGTCGGCGGCAGTCACCGGTGAGGGCCTCCCGTCCACCACCAGTGCG
>SXLG01000106.1 GCA_005777805.1 Pseudomonadota bacterium | reverse complement strand
GACCAACCGCCCCGACGTCCTCGACCCCGCACTGCTGCGGCCGGGGCGTTTCGACCGGCGCGTGGTGGTGCCACGGCCGGACGTGAAGGGCCGCGAGGGCATCCTGCGCGTCCACGCCCGGCGGCTTCCGCTCTCCACCGATGTCGACATTCCGCTGCTGGCACGTGGCACGCCGGGTTTCTCGGGCGCCGATCTCGAGAACCTCGTGAACGAAGCCGCACTGCTGGCCGCCCGCTCCAACAAGGAAATCGTCGAGATGGGCGATTTCGAGCACGCCAAGGACAAGGTGCTCATGGGGGCCGAGCGGCGCTCGATGATCATCAGCGACGACGAGAAGAGAAATACCGCCTACCACGAGGCTGGGCACGCTCTCGTGGCCAAACTTTTGCCGGATGCCGATCCGGTGCACAAGGTGACCATCATTCCACGCGGCATGGCGCTCGGGTTGACCCAGCAGTTGCCGCTCGACGACCGTCACACCATGAGTCGCCATCAGCTCGAGGGCAATCTCACCATTCTCTTCGGCGGGCGCGCGGCGGAGGAGATCGTACTCGGGCACACCACGACCGGTGCTGGCAACGACATCGAGCGTGCGACGGAGATCGCCCGGAAGATGGTGTGCGAGTGGGGCATGAGTTCCCACCTCGGTCCGATCACCTTTGGTCACCAGGAAGAGAACGTCTTCCTCGGCCGTGACTTCGTGCAGGGGCGCGAACACTCCGAGAAGACCGCATGTCTCATCGATGACGAGGTCCGTGGCTTCGTGCTGGCGGCCTACGAGAAGGCCCGGCGCTTGCTCGGCGAGAATCTCCCGGCGCTCCATGACATCGCGAGTGCTCTCCTCGAGCGCGAAGTGATTGACGGCGCCGAGATCGACGTGATCCTGGCGCGGCACCCCGGCACCAACCCGGCGCGCGCGCCGGCGAGCTGAGGGCCGCACGGCCACGAGTGAGGCGCGCGTGTCGGAGGGGCGGGTCCTGGTCATGGGGATCCTCAACCTGACATCGGACTCGTTTCACGCCCAGACGCGCACGCCCGATCTCACTACGGCCCTGGCGCGGGCCAGGGCGCTCGTCGACGAGGGGGCGGATATCGTCGATGTGGGCGGTGAATCGACTCGCCCCGGCGCGGTCCCGGTGGCCGCGGCCGATGAGGCTGCCCGCGTGGTTCCCGTCGTCCGAACCCTGGCGGCGACCTTTCCCGGGCTCGTGATATCGGTCGATACCACCAAGGCCAGCGTGGCAGGCGAGGCTCTGCGCGCTGGGGCGACCATCGTCAATGATGTTTCAGGGGGTCGCCTCGACCCGGCCATGGCCGGCCTCGTCGCGAGTCAGGGCGCGGAGGTCGTGCTCGGTCATATGCGTGGTACTCCCGCGACGATGCAGAATGCGCCACGCTACGACGACGCCGTGGCCGAGGTGGCGTCCGAACTGGGCGCCGCCGTGGACGCGTTCGTCATGGCAGGTGTGTCGCGCGAGCGGATCTGGGTCGATCCCGGCTTTGGCTTCGGCAAGAGGCTTGCGGACAACCTCGCTCTCCTCGCGGATCTGGGTCGCTTCCGCGGGCTCGGCCGGGGAGTGGTTGTGGGCCTTTCGCGGAAGCGCTTCCTCGGTGACCTGATACGCCCGGGGGCATCCTCCGAGCCCGAGGAGCGCTTGGCCGGATCGCTGGCCGCGGCCGTGATCGCGGCGATGAAGGGGGCTTCTGTGGTGCGGACGCACGATGTCCGCGCCACTCGCGAGGCTCTGGCCGTTGTTGCGGCGATCGCGCCGTGCGGAGCGGGCGCATGATCCGGGACGCCGTCGCCGGCCTGCGGCTTGCGGACCTCGCCGATGTTCTCGTGGTCACGGTGCTCTTGTACTGGGTCATCAATCTGATCCGCGGCACCCGCGCGGTGCAGATGGTGATCGGGCTCGGTTTCGTCGGCCTGCTCTACGGCGCCGCGCAGTATTTCGATCTCTTTACGCTGTCGTGGATCCTGACCCAGGTCATCGCGTCGGTCCTTCTCTTGGTCGTCGTGCTGTTCCAGAACGAGATCCGCCGGGGACTGACTCAGGTCGGGCGGGGGCGCATCTTCGGACGGGACGGGGGCCGCACCGAACTTGCCATCGACGAGATCGTGCGCGCGGCGAGCACTCTCTCGACGCGACGGGTCGGTATGCTCGTGATTCTCGAGCGAACCGTCGGGCTCAGCGAGCATGTCGAAACTGGCACGCCACTGGACGCGCGTGTGAGTCGCGAGCTGCTCGAGGCGATCTTCCAGCCGTCCTCGCCCTTGCACGATGGCGCCGTCATCACGGCGACCGGCCGGATCGTGGCGGCGGGCTGTTTTCTGCCCTTGACGACCAATCCCGCGACCAGCCGTACCGTCGGGACGCGCCACCGCGCCGCGCTCGGGATCACCGAGGAGAGTGATGCGCTGGCGGTGGTGGTCTCCGAGGAAGACGGCCAGATCTCGCTTGTATCCGGTGGCCGCATGGAGCGCGACATGGATGCGGCGCTGCTCCGGCGGCGCTTGCTCGAGGCCGTGCGCTCATGAAGTTGACGATGCGACGGCGAGGCGAGGGCGGTCGGCCGCAGGGGTCGGGCTGGCGCGAGATGGGCACGTGGGGCCTCGCCTTCCTGCTTGCCTGCGGGCTCTGGCTCTTCGTCAACGTCGGTGAACGAACCAGTACGCGCACGGTGCGGGTCCGCCTCGACCTGCTCAACCTGCCGCGCGGGCTGGTCGTGACCAATCGCGTGGCCGACTATGTCGAGATCGGCGTGGCGGGGCCGGGGATCGTGCTTTCGACCGTCGATCCCGCGCGTCTCGTCGCGAGCGTGGACCTCGGCGATGTTCGCCCTGGGCGCGCCACCTACACGCTGAGCCCAGGCGACTTCTCGCTGCCGCGAAACGTGGAGGTCGCCCGCGTCAATCCATCGCAGGTCATGGTCGAGGTCGATCGCCTCTCGCGACGTCGCCTTCCCGTGCGGATCGAATGGCGTGGCGAACTCCGGCCCGGCTTGAGGCTGGTCGACTCGGCTGCGGTACCTGACAGGGTTCAGGTCGTAGGTCCCCGGCGCAAGCTGGAGGAGATCGATTCCGTGGCGACGCGGCCGCTCGATCTCGTGCAGCTCGATTCGGGAGTGACGGAAATCGAGGCCACGCTCGAGGCCCCGGGCGGACTCGTCCTGCTGCGGGAGCGCGAGGCCGTCGTGCGGGCGGTGGTCGACCTCGACCTGACCAAGCGGCGCTTCGCCGGTGTGACCGTGGTCTTGCGCAACGCGCATCAGGCATGGCAGGTCGTGCCGCCAGTGGTGGATCTGGTGATCCAGGGACCGCGGGGCGAGATCCGGAGTCTGGAGCTGCCCGCGGATGCGGTTTGGATCGATGCGACCGGATTCACGGGCGACCAGGCGCGGGCGGTCACGCCGGGCGTGGTGGTGCCGCCGGGATTCGAGGTGCTCGAGATTCACCCTGCGGCGGTGCGGTTGGTTTCGAAGGGCAGCAGGCAGGACGGGAGGGAGTGAGGCATGGCGGCGCGACGACTCTTCGGGACTGATGGGATTCGCGGCGTGGCGAACGTCGAGCCGATGACCTCGGAGACCGCACTGCGTCTCGGGCGCGCGGTGGCGCACGTCTTCCGGCGCAGCCCGCGGCGCCACAAGATCCTGATCGGCAAGGACACCCGGGTGTCGGGCTACATGCTCGAGACCGCGATGGCCTCGGGAATCTGTTCGATGGGAGTGGACGTACTGCTCGCGGGGCCGATACCGACTCCCGGTATTGCATTCTTGACTCGAAGTTTGCGGGCGGACGCTGGCGCGGTGATCTCCGCATCGCACAACCCCTTTCAGGACAACGGCATCAAGTTTTTTGCCAGCACGGGCTTCAAGTTGCCCGACGAGGTCGAGGCCGAGATCGAAACGCTGGTCGTGGGCGGTGGAATCGATGACCTGCGCCCGACTGCCGAGGAAATCGGCAAGGCCTACCGGATCGACGACGCCCTTGGTCGCTACAATGTTTTTGCCAAGGGATGTTTCCCCAGACATCGCACTCTGGACGGAATGCGGATCGCGATCGATGCGGGTCACGGGGCCGGCTACCGCGTGGCGCCCGAGGTTCTCGAGGAACTCGGGGCGCACGTCTTCGCCATCGGTTGCGAGCCCAATGGCGAAAATATCAACGACGGCTGCGGCGCGCTTCATCCGGGTGGATTGCAGGCGTTGGTGCGGGAGAAAGGTGCGGCCATAGGGATCGCTCTGGACGGCGACGCCGATCGCTGCATCCTGGTCGACGAGGACGGCGAGCTGGTCGACGGTGATGAGATCCTGGCCATCGCGGCGCGCGAAATGAAGCGGGCGGGGCTGCTGCGCAATGCCACGGTGGTCGCGACGGTCATGTCGAACCTGGGCCTCCAGATCGCTCTTCGTCGCCAGGGGGTGGAACTCCGGCGTACGCCTGTGGGCGACCGCTACGTCGTCGAGGAGATGGTTCGGGGCGACTACGCCCTTGGGGGCGAGCAGTCCGGCCACATCCTCTTTCTCGATCACAACACGACCGGTGACGGCTTGATCACCGCGCTGGCGGTCCTGGCGATCATGGTGGAGCACGGGCGGCCGCTCTCCGAACTGCGGCGCGAGGCGATGACGCGCTACCCCCAGGTTCTGGTCAACGTGCGCGTCGCCGAGCGGCGCGACGTGATGGCCGACCCGCGCGTGGCACCCCTGGTCGGTGAGATCGAGCGCACGCTGGGCGAGCGCGGACGGATCCTGGTGCGCGCCTCGGGCACCGAGCCTCTCATCCGCGTGATGGTCGAGGGCGAAGACGAAGCCACCGTGCGCGGGCACGCCGAGTCTGTCGCCGCGGCGATTCGCGAGACCGATCGGCCTGGCTGAGGCGCATGCTCGATCCGTGGGCACTCGTTCGCGCCGATGAGATGCGCGGCCTCGAGGCCCGCACCATCGACCTGGGAACCCCCAGCAGCGTGCTCATGGAACGGGCCGGCGCGGGGATCGTCGCAGAACTTGACGCACGTTGCGCCGCCGCCCTCCGGCACGGCGTCGTGGTGCTCGCCGGGCCCGGGAACAACGGTGGCGATGGCTTCGTCGTCGCGCGTTTGTTCCGGGAGGGCGGGCTCCGCGTGCGAGTCCTGCTGGTGGCGCCCGAATCCCGCGTCACAGGCGATGCTCGCGTTGCTCTGCGGCGCTGGCGGCGCGCGGGCGGTCGCATCGAGGTCGTCGCGGGGCCCGAGCAGGGCCGGGTCGTCGATCAGGCGCTGGCGGGTTGTGGTCTCGTGCTCGATGCGCTTTTCGGCACCGGCCTCGCGCGACCACTCGACGGGGCGGCAGCGTGGCTGGTCGACCGGGTCGCTGGCGCGATCGCGCGACGCGAGGCGCCTCCGGTATGCGTCGCCGTCGATCTCCCCTCGGGGCTTGCCGCCGATAGCGGCGAGCCCCTCGGCCGCGTTCTGCCGGCCGATCTCACTCTGACCCTCGGTGCTGTCAAGATAGGACTCGTTCTGCCTGCCGGTCGGCGACTTGCCGGCGAGGTCGTGCGGGTGGAGATCGGTCTGGCGGCTGAGGCCCTCTCCGCCGCAAGCGATCTGCCCACGTGGAGCTGCGCTGCTGCTCTCTCCGGCGTCCTGCCGCGGCGCGGGGAGGCGAGTCATAAGGGCAGCCACGGCCACGTGCTGATCGTCGGTGGAGCGCCTGGGCGCTCGGGAGCTGCGGTGCTGGCCGCCCGCGCCGCACTGCGGGGGGGCGCCGGACTCGTGAGCGTGGCCTGTCCGCGGGAGAGCGGGCCGATCGTGGCCGCGAGCGGCCCGGAATGGATGACGGAGACCTGGCAGGGCTTCTCGCCCACCGAATGGCGGGCGCGGCTCGAACGCTATGACGCGCTGGTCGTCGGGCCCGGCCTCGGCACGACCAGCGAGGCCGCCCGGCTGGTGCGTTGGCTCGTGCGCAGCTTCGCCGGGCCGCTCGTGCTCGATGCTGACGCCCTGAATGTTCTCGCGCCGCTGCGGCAGCCCTTTCGCCGTGCAGATAACGTCTTGACGCCGCATCCGGGCGAGATGGCGCGTCTCTGCGGGCTTGAGGTCGCGGCGGTGCAGGCCGATCGGACCGGGCTGGCGCGACGCATGGCGCGCGAGTGGCAGGCGACCGTTGTCCTCAAGGGAGCCGCGACCGTCGTGGCGGAGCCCCGCGGGCATGTCGCCGTCAATGGCAGCGGAGGCCCGCTGCTGGCCGTGGGCGGTACGGGCGACGTGCTGGCTGGACTCATCGGCGCCCTGCGGGGGCAGGGAATCGACGCTTTCGCCGCAGCCCGCGTCGGTGCGTGGCTGCACGGGCGAGCCGCGGACCGGCTTGCCGGGCGACTCGGGGATCGCGGCCTGCTCGCCTCTGAACTAGCCGATGAACTGCCACTGGCGTTTGCGGAGATTGTGCCGCCGGTGGCCGGCAGGAAGCAGTAGCACGCTCCCTACCGCAACTCGCAGCAAAATCGGCCCCGACGACCCGTCGCACGCCTCCGAGCGGCGCACGGCGTCCGGTCCTTCTAACAACCGAAAATGATCGAGTGTGCGGTAGGTCCACGCCCCCACCGGCGAGCCGCGCGCTCAGCTCGCTCGGGCGATCACCCGGTCGGCATACCAGCGCAGGGCATCGAGCTTCTTCTCCAGAGGCTCGTCGGGCCCGCGGTAGGGGTCGCGAAAGCCGACGATGACGTCGGTGATCCCGGCGTCCTCGAGACGCCGGATCCCATCGAGATCATAGGCTTCGAGCGAGATGGCGTGGATTTCGAAGGGCTCGCCGTCGCGGCCGGCTTCGCGGCGTAGCTCGCGCAGGCGAACGAGGAACTGCGTCAGCATCGCACCGTCGCCACCGGCGTGCATCCAGCCGTCGCCGAGTCGTGCCGCCCGCCGCAACGCGGCCTCGGAGTGTCCGCCGATCAGGATCGGGATGGGAACATTGGGGACGGGGCTGATCTTGATCGGCTCGATGTCGAAGTGCTTGCCGTGGAACTCGAAGAAATCGCCACGACAGAGCCCGCGAACGATTGCGATCGCCTCGTCCGTCCGGCCGCCGCGACCCTGCCACGGCACACCGGTGATCCGGAAGTCGTCGGGCCAGGGACTCACGCCGACACCGAAGGCAAGACGGTCGCCGCTCAGGCAGGCCAGGGAGGCGACGGATTTGGCGACCAGGACGGGGTGTCGGATAGGCAATTTGACGACGAAGGTCGTGAAGCGGAGGCGGGTGGTGATCGCGCTGAGCGCGGCCATCAGCACGAAGGGTTCGATGAAGGGCTTGTCTTCGAGGAAGCGACGGTCGCCATCCGGGGTGTAGGGATAGCTCGAGTCCGAGTCGCGCGGGTAGCAGACACTGTCGGGGACGACGAAGGACGTCCAGCCGTGCTCGTCGCAGGCTCGGGCGAGTGGGGCGTAATGGCTCGTGTCACACATCGATTCAGCGTAGGAGAAGCGCATTCGACCCTTGTATCCCGCGACCCGAGGCCCGTGCCAGTGTCGAGTAGGACTCCGCTCCGGCTCGGCCATGCGCGGCACGGGGTGCATTCGATTTTGGCGGTCCTTGCGGCGATCCCTCCGGGACGCCGGGCCACACGTTCGTGGACGGGTCCCGCGGTGCGTCTCCGACCCGAGATGCTAGATGGCCGCGATGCAATGGCAGAGCCACTGCGAGGCCGACACCGAGCGCCTGGGCGAGGTCGTCGGTCGCCTGCTCGCGCGTGGTTCCGTCCTCGGGCTGGTGGGACCGCTCGGCTCGGGCAAGACCGCGTTTGTCCGGGGCGTGGCGCGGGCCTGCGGCGTGGAGGAGGGCTTGGTCCACAGCCCTACCTTCGTGACGGCGACCCAGTACCCCGGGGCGGTTCCGGTCGCCCATCTCGATCTCTACCGCCACGAGGGCGAGAGCCTTGACCGGGACTGGCTGGCCGAGCTGCTCGACTCTGGCGAGGGCGTGACGTTGATCGAGTGGTTCGAGCGGCTCGGTGGCGCGCCGCTCAGCGACGGTCTGCTTGTGCGGATCGAATATGCCGGCCGTGACGCTGGCTCGGGATCGGACGATGAGCGGGTGCTCTCGATCGAGGAGATGGGGCCGCGCGGCACGAGCGTGCTCGACCAGCTTCGGGGTCAGGTCGGCGAATAGACCATGTCGCTTATCGTACAGAAATTTGGCGGGACATCGGTGGGCTCGGTCGAGCGCATCCGCGAGGTTTCCCGGCGCATTGCCCGGACGCGGGCCGCCGGGCACGAGGTCATTGCCGTCGTCTCCGCGATGTCGGGCGAGACCGATCGCCTGCTCGGGCTCGTGCGTGAACTCGCGGCGACCCCGAAGCGAAGCGAGGCCGACGTGGTGGTGGCGAGTGGCGAGCAGGTGACGGCGGCTCTGCTCGCGCTCACGCTCGAGAATGGCGGCGTTCCGGCACGGTCCTTCCTTGGCCATCAAGTCCGGATCGTGACCGACAGCGATCATACGCGGGCGCGTATCCGGGCGATTGACGGGCAGCGCCTCCTCGATACGACGCGGCGCGGGCAAGTGGCGGTGGTGGCTGGTTTTCAGGGCGTGGACGAGAACGGCAGCATCACCACGCTCGGGCGCGGGGGTTCGGACACCACGGCCGTCGCGCTCGCAGCGGCGACCCATGCCGATGCTTGCGAGATCTACACCGACGTCGCGGGCGTCTACACGAGCGATCCGCGCATCTGCCCGGCGGCGCGCAAGCTGGACCGGATCTCCTACGACGAGATGCTGGAGCTGGCGAGCCTTGGCGCCAAGGTCCTGCAGATCCGATCGGTTGAATTCGCGAAGCGCTACGGAGTCCGCGTCCACGTCCGGACGAGCTTTGGGGATGAACTCGGGACCTGGGTCGTCCCCGAGGAGGCAAGCATGGAAGAGGTCACGGTGTCCGGGATCACGCTTGATCGCGATCAAGCAAAGATAACACTCCCCCAGGTCCCCGATCGGCCCGGCGTCGCGGCGGGTCTGTTCCGGCCCATCGCCGGCGCAGGGATCATCGTCGATATGATCATCCAGAACGTCGGTACCGATGGCAATACCGAACTCACCTTCACGGTTCCTCGCAGCGAGCTCGGCGCGGCGCTCGAGATCGCCCGGAGTCATTGCCGGGAGATTGGCGCCCCCGAGCCGCTTGCCGACGGAGAGATCGTGAAGGTCTCGATCGTCGGTTTGGGCATGCGCAGTCATGCCGGAGTCGCGGCCCGGGTTTTCGAGACGCTCGCCCATGAGGCGATCAACATCCAGATGATCTCGACCTCCGAGAGCAAGATCTCGGTGGCGATCGACGCGAGGTACGCCGAGCTCGCCGTGCGAGCCTTGCACCACGAGTTGGTCGAGAAGGGTGCGACCGCCGCATGAGGCGCATTCAGATCTACGACACCACGCTGCGTGACGGCTGTCAGGGTGAGGAGGTCTCGCTCACCGTCGATGCCAAACTCGCCGTGGCCGAGCGTCTCGACGCCTTCGGGGTGCACTACATCGAGGGGGGATGGCCCGGATCGAACCCGCGCGATGCCGCCTTCTTCGGTCCGGCGGGGAAGCTCGGCCTGCGCAACGCCCGCCTGGTGGCGTTCGGGATGACCCGTCGGCCCGATCTGGAGGCCGGCAGGGATGGAAGCCTGAAGGAACTCCTGCGCGCCGGCACGCCGGTGGCGTGCATCGTCGGCAAGACCTGGGACCTGCACGTCAAGACCGCTCTGCGCGTCTCGCGCGATGTCAACCTCCAGTTGATTTCCGATACGATGGCTTTCCTCCGGCGCAACCTCGACGAAGTGATCTTCGACGCCGAACACTTCTTTGACGGCTGGAAGGCGAATCCCGCCTACGCCTTGGCCTGCCTGGAGGCAGCGGCGTCGGGCGGCGCGACCACGATCTGTCTGTGCGACACGCGGGGCGGAAGTCTGCCCGGCGAGATCGAGGCGGGGGTGCGGGCGGCGCGCGGCGCCACCACCGTGCCGCTGGGGATCCATTGCCACAACGACGGCGAGTTGGCGGTAGCCAATTCGCTCGCGGCGGTTGCCGCGGGCTGCACTCAGGTGCAAGGCACGATCAACGGCGTGGGCGAACGCTGCGGTAATACTAACCTGACGTCGCTCGTGCCCGCGCTGCAACTCAAATCCGGCTACGCCTGCGTGACCCCGACACAGCTCGCTGGCCTCACCGAGCTCTCGCGCTTCGTCGACGAGCTTGCCAACCGCGAGCCGCACAAGCAGCAGGCCTACGTCGGCCAGAGTGCCTTTGCTCACAAGGGAGGGTTGCACGTCTCGGCGGTGCGGCGACTCGCCGAGACCTACGAACACATCGATCCGTCGCTCGTTGGCAACCATCAGCGGGTGCTCGTCTCCGATCAGGCCGGGCGCTCGAACCTGCTCGCCAAGGCGCGGGAGTTCGGGTTCACCGAGAGCGAGATCGAGCCCTGCGCGAAGGAATTGCTGCACGAACTCAAACTCCTCGAGCATCAGGGCTTCCAGTTCGAGAGCGCCGATGCCTCCTTCGAGTTGCTCCTGCTCAAGGCGGTCAAGGGCATTAAACTTCGGCATTTCCGGCTGCTCGGCTTCCGTGTCATCGACGAGAAGCGCAGCGAGGGCGAGGATCCGATCGCCGAGGCGACGATCATGGTCGAGGGGCCCGACGGCAGTCGCGAACACACGGCCGCGGTGGGCAACGGTCCGATCAACGCCCTCGATGGCGCCCTGCGCAAGGCGTTGCTCCGATTCTTCCCGCGGATCGGTGAGGTCCGGCTCGTTGACTATAAAGTACGAGTGCTCGAGGGAGAGCAGGGGACCGGAGCGGTCGTCCGCGTGCTGGTCGAGTCGGCGGATGCCGAGGACCACTGGACGACCGTTGGCGTGTCGCACAACGTGATCGAGGCGAGCTGGCAGGCGCTGGTCGATGCTCTCGACTACAAGCTCTACAAGGACGAAAAGGGCCGTGGACGGGGCACCAGGGGGCGCGCCGGAAGACGCCCGCCCGCAGGGAAGCGGAAGGGGCGATGACGCTCTGGCGGCGCATGCGAGAGGACGTGATGGTCGCGTTCGATCGCGATCCGGCGGCGCGTTCGGTCGCCGAGGTCCTGCTCTGTTATCCGGGCTTGCACGCTCTCGCGATGCAGCGCGTGGCTCATTCCCTGTGGCTGCGCGGGCTCCGGTTGCCGGCACGACTCTTGGCACACCTCGCGCGCTTTCTGACCGGGGTCGAAATCCATCCCGGGGCGAGGATCGGCCGGCGCTTCTTCATCGACCATGGCATGGGTGTCGTCATTGGCGAGACCACGGAAATTGGCGACGATGTCGTAATCTATCAGGGCGTGAGTCTGGGCGGCACGAGTCTCGGCAAGGGCAAGCGCCACCCGACAATCGAGGACTTTGTGGTTGTAGGCCTGGGTGCCGCGGTGCTCGGGCCCGTGACGATCGGCCGGCACAGTCGGGTCGGCGCGGGATCGGTCGTCGTCACGAGCGTGCCGCCGCACTCGACGGTCGTCGGCGTGCCGGGGCGGGTGGTGCGCGAACAGGGCGAGCACGCGCCTGGCGGTGCACCTCTGCTCACCCTCGATCACGCCGATCTGCCCGATCCGGTGGTGCGCGCTCTGACCGAGGTGCAGGAGAGGCTGCAACGGCTCGAGGCCGAACGCGAACTCGCCCGCCACACCGAGGCCGACGCCAGCCGGCAGGTCGCCGGTGCGCCCGAGTCGGGCAGTGGCAGCGGTGGTGACGACGCATCGTGATCGATCTGGATCATAATGCCGGCGGCCGGGTGCGTGGCGAGGTGGCGGCCGCATTGGCCGCATGGCTGGCCGAGCCACACGGGAACCCTGCCAGTCCGCACCAGCTCGGGCGGGCCGCCCGAGCGGCCATCGACTCCGCCCGCGCGGCGGTGGCGGCGCTGGTTGGCGCGCAAGCGTCGAGCGTTGTGTTCACGAGCGGTGCCACCGAGGCCAACAACCACATCGTGGCTGCGACCAGTGGCCATGTGGTGGTGAGTGTGCTCGAGCACCCCTCGGTCAATCGCGCGTTGGCGGCGAACGTCGGGCGCGAGGTGACGGCTCTGCGGGGCGACGGTTTCGGCCGGATAGCGCCCGCGGAACTCGTGGCGGCACTGCGCCCCGATACGGGGCTGATCTCGGTGGCATGGGCCAGTGGAGAGACCGGGGCCATCCAGGACATCGGCAGCCTGGTTGCGGCGGCGCGAGCGACCGGATCGGGCGATGTGTTGATCCACAGTGATGCGGCGCAGGCTGCGGCCTGGCTTCCGCTCGCCTTCAATGAGTCTAGGATTGATGCACTTACCCTGTCCGGTCACAAGATCGGGGCGCCGACCGGAATCGGTGCCTTGATCCTGCGCGACCGAGTCGAACTGCCGCCGTTGCTGCGCGGCGGATCGCAGGAGGATGGTCGTCGCGCGGGCACGCCCAACGTCCCCGGTATCGTTGGCTTCGGCGTCGCGGCACAACTCGCGGTGCGAGAGCGCGAAGAGCGGGCCGGTGAGGTCGCGCGGGATCTGGCGCTGCTCTGGGAGTTGCTGGCGGCTCGAGCGGCGCCGATCGAGCGGCTCGGTCCTGTCGCGGGATTGCCGGGCACGTTGCCGATCTCCTTCCCTGATCTGCGCGGCGATCTGCTCGTGATCGCGCTGGATCTCGAGGGGATCTGCGTCTCGACCGGCCCGGCGTGCGCGGCGGGAGGTGCCGAGCGCAGTCCTGCGTTGCGTGCCCTCGGCCTGCCCGAAGCGAGCGTGCGGGGAGCGCTGCGGCTCTCGCTGGGCACACCGCTTGGCGCTCTGCCGATGCGGCAGGTCGGGGGCCGGATTGCCGAGGTCGTGGCGCGGGTGCGCGCCAGCGCGGCCGGAAGGGCGGCCTAGAGTGTTGATTCCTGCCGAGATTCGGGCGCGCCTCGAGGGTCTCGTCCCGGAGGAGTGTCTGCGCGCACATGGCTGTCGCGGTCGCGCCACTGCCGGTGGACGCGTCGTGGTAGCGATGTCGGGAGGCGTCGACAGTGCCGTTGCGGCGGGCCTTCTCTGTGGGCTCGGTCTCGACGTCGTCGGCGTCTCGATGCGGCTCGCACCGCAGGGGGCCACGGGCGGCGGCTGCTGTTCGCTCGCCGATTTCGAGGATGCCCGGCGTGTCGCGGACCGGCTTGGCATTCCGCATTACGTCGTTGACTTTCGCGAAGAGTTTCGCACGGGCGTCGTCGAGCCCTTCGTCGAGGACTATCTGCGCGGCCGCACCCCGAACCCGTGCACGCTCTGCAATCGCGAGGTCAAGTTCGCCGCACTCTGGGCCTTCGCCGAGGGGCTCGGTGCCGTGGCTCTGGCGACCGGGCATTATGCCGCGATCGTCGAGTCCGCAGCTGGGGCCGCAGAGCTGTGCATGGCCGCGGACGCCGACAAGGACCAGAGCTACTTTCTCTTCGACCTTGCGCCGGACGCGCTGCCGCGGACACTCTTTCCGCTTGGTGGTTTGCACAAGCCCCTGGTGCGTGAGATCGCGGCCCGGCTCGAACTGCCGGTCGCCGACAAGGCGGAGAGCCAGGATATCTGCTTCGTGGGGGACGCCGACTACGGCACCATCGTCGAGCGCCTGGCTCCACGCGAGCGGCTGCGGCCCGGTGCCGTGGTCGACGAGAGCGGACGGACGATCGGCGGGCACGACGGAATCCATCGCTACACGGTCGGGCAGCGCCGTGGCCTGCCCGGTGGATCGCCGAGCCCGCGCTATGTCACCGCGATCGAGGCCGAGGCGGGGGTCGTCCGCTGCGGGCCTCGGTCGGCGCTCGAGAGGCGGGCGCTGTCGGTGGCTCGGGTAACCTGGCAGCGGCCGCCGTGCCACGACGGGTCGCTGCGTGTCCGTCTGCGGCATCGTCATGCACTCGTGCCTTGCCGCGTCGTGGGCCCGGCGGACGATGGCCGCGTCCGGATCGAACTCGAACGCGCGACCACCGGTGTGACGCCAGGGCAGGCTGCGGTCTGGTACCAGGGCGATCGTCTCGTCGGGGGCGGCTGGATCGAGGGTGCGTGCGATGAGTGAACGGGCGCGCGACGATCTCCGCAGGCGGCTTGAGTACGAATTCGCCGACCCGCTGCTGCTCGAGCTTGCGTTGACTCATGCGTCGGGCGGGACGCTCGACAACCAGCGGTTGGAATTTCTCGGTGATGCAGTCCTGGGTCTGGTGGTTAGCGACATGCTGGAAGCGGCGTGGCCCGAGGCCGACGAGGGTTTGCTCTCGCGGCGGCGCGCGGCACTTGTCAATGCAGAGAGCTTGGCCCGCAAGGCCGAGACACTGGATCTGGCCGACGCTCTGCGGCTCGGGCGGGGCGAGGAGAAGACCGGCGGCCGGCGCAAGGACTCGATTCTGGCCGGAGTCTTCGAGGCCGTGCTCGGTGCGATGTACCGCGACGGTGGGCTCGACCCGGTCCGTCGGCTACTCGCACGCTGCTTTGCCGAGGAGATGCAGCTTCCGATCGACGTCGAGGTCGGCGAGTACAAAACCCGTCTGCAGGAACTCACCCAACGCCTCCACCGCCAGGCGCCGGCCTACGAACTGGTCGAGATCGATGGTCCGGCTCACGCCCGACACTTCACCGCAGAGGTTCGGCTCGGCGACGCGACGCTCGGCCGGGGCGGTGGGCCGACCCGCAAGACCGCCGAGCGGGAGGCCGCACGTGAGGCGCTGGTGCGACTCGGCGGTGTCGCGAGCACCGAGGCCAAACCATGAACGAGACGGAGCATCGGGCTGGATTCGTGGCCCTGGTCGGGCGGACGAATGCAGGCAAATCGACTCTGCTGAACCAGATCCTCGGGCGGAAGCTCGCGATCGTGACACCAAAACCGCAGACGACGCGCCATCGCATTCTCGGCATCCTGCACCAACCCGAGGCTCAGCTGCTCTTCGTCGACACGCCCGGCTGGCACCAGCCGCGCAATCTGCTCGGTGAGCACATGCTGGCGGCCGCGAGGCAAAGCCTGGGAGATACCGACCTCGCCCTGTGGGTGGTCGACGTGTCGCGTGCGCTGGACAAGGAAACGGCACGGATCGGGGCGGAACTCCTCGCCGCAGGAAGGCCGACCGTGATCGTCGCCAACAAGATCGATCTGGTCGGTCGCGCCGGACTATTGGCCGCCGTCGAGGGGCTCTCACGGCTCGCCCCCGGGGCGCACGTCGTCCCGGTCAGCGCCCGCACGGCGGATAATCTACCGGAGCTGCTCGCGACCTGCGTCAAGCAGCTTCCCGAGTCGCCGCCGCTCTACCCGGCGGACGCCGAGACCGATCTGCCCGAACGGTTCTTTGCGGCCGAGTTCGTTCGCGAGCAGGTCATGCTCGCGACCCATCAGGAACTGCCCTATCAGGCCGCGGTCACGGTGGAGGAATTTCGCGAGGAGCCCGAACGGAACCTCCTCGTGCTGGCCTGTCGCATCGTGGTGGCGCGTACGTCGCAGCGGCCGATCGTGCTTGGGGAGAAGGGGTGCCGCATCCGCGAGATCGGAACCCGGGCCCGGGCTGAACTCGAGCGCTTCTTCGGCACGCGCGTCTATCTGGATCTGGTCGTCCGGGTCGATCCGGGTTGGTTCCGACACGCGGGGCGGCTGCGAGAACTGGGGATCTGAATCGATGCCGAAGGGTTCTGTGATTGTCCTCGTCGGACGGCCGAATGTCGGCAAATCGACGCTCTTCAATCGTCTGGCGCGGCGGCGCAAGGCGGTCGTGCACAATCAGCCGGGCGTGACCCGGGACGAGGTGCGCGCTTCGGTTGTCCGGCTCGGCCGGTGCTTCGAGCTCGTGGACACGGGGGGAATCGACGACGAATCACTGGGTGATTCGCTCGAGGGGCGCGTGCAGCTGCGCACGCGCGCGCTGATCGAGGGTGCGGCGGCGGTGGCGGTCATCCTGGACGGTGTTGCGGGCCTCACGCCAGCGGATCGGCCCATGGTTGATCTGGTCCGCCGCAGTGGCAAGCCAGCGCTCTTCCTCGTCAACAAGATCGATCATCCGGGACAGCTCAGCCGGATCCATGAATTCGCGCGCCTCGGGATCGAGCCGGTGATCGCGGTCTCGGCTGCGCACGGAGTCGGGATCAACGAGATCTGGGCCTGGCTTGCCGCACACGTCGAGGCGCCTGAGGCTCCGCCGCGTGCACCCAGGGGGTTTGTCGACGTGGCCAGCGATGACGACGAGGTGGACGAAGGGGAGGCCGGGGCGACCGCCGAGCCGGATCGGCCGCCGTCCTTCGTCTTGCTCGGGCGACCCAACGCGGGCAAATCGTCTCTGCTCAATCGGATCTGCGGTCGCGAGCGCGCACTGGTCGATGCTATTCCTGGTACGACGCGCGACGCGATCGATATAGAGATCTCGCGGCCGGGGGGTCCGATGATCGCCGTCGATACCGCCGGGATGCGCCGGCCCTCGCGCGTGGTCGACGATCTCGAGAATCTGATCGTCGGCAGCTCGATCACGGCCCTGGGGCGTGCCGACGTCGCGGTGCTGGTGATCGACGCCGAGGGTGGGATCGCGGATCAGGACCTGCGCATCGCGCAACTCGTCTGGCGTCGCGGTCGGGGATTGGTCGTCGCGCTGAACAAGGGTGACCTGCTCGCCGGTCCGTTGCGAGCGCAGGCCGAGGCCACGGTCGACGAGCGGCTTCCCGAGTGCCGGCCGCTGCGGATCGTGACGACCAGCGCGCGTACCGGTGCCGGCGTCGAGGCCTTGCTCCGTGCCGTCGAGGAGGTGGCGAGCGCTCGCCGTCGTCGCGTTCCGACACCAGAGATCAACCGCTGGGTGAGCGACATCGTGACGCGCCGGCCGCCGCCTCTCACCGCGCGCAAGCGTCCCACGCGCCTCCTTTACGCGACCCAGACCGGGACCGCGCCGCCGGAGGTGGCGATCTTTGTCTCGCAGTCCGAAACCCTGCCGCGTGCGTGGATGCGTCATTTCGTCTCGACGCTGCGCGTTCGGGCGGGCTGGATCGGAGTGCCGCTGCGCATCGTGCAGCGCGTGCGCGAGCGAAAGAGCCGGGGCGAGGGGAGGCGTGCTGTCGACGAGCGCTGACCACGAGGGCTGCGCCCGGTGTGGCGACTCACCGCGAAGGAAGCGGGCAGCTCCGCCAGCCGTGCGCTAAGGCACAAGCCCATGACGCCCGCGCGTCCCTCCCAGGATCTGCTCGCGATCGAGCGCAGTGCGCTTGTCGTGATCGATGTTCAGCAGCGCTACCTGCCGCATCTCCATCGTCCGACGCGCTTGGTCGAGGCGGTCCGGCGACTTTGCCGCGGCGCGGGAATCGCGGGCGTGCCGGTCGTTGTGACCGAGCAGTATCCGCAGGGACTCGGGCCCACCACCGACGCCGTCCGGGAGGCGTTGCCCGCGGGCACGCTCTTTTGCACGAAACTCTCGATGTCTTGCCTTGGTTCACCCGAGTTTCGCGCCTGGCTCGACTCGAGCGGGCGAGATCAGATCGTGCTCGCGGGCATCGAGGGCCACGCCTGCGTGGCGCAGACCGCGCTCGAATTGCTGGCGGCGGGCCGTCAGGTGCGGCTCGTGCTCGATGCGATCACCACCCGCTATCCCTTCGATGGTGAGGTGGCGGTGCAGCGCCTGTGTGAGGCGGGAGCCGTGCCAGCGACGGTCGAGGCCGTTCTCCTGGAATGGGCTCGCACTGCGGAGTCCCCACTCTTTCAGCCCCTGCGCGCCCTGATCCGCGATCCCCTACCCGACGATTGACCGGGCTCGAGACCCCGGCGAGGAAATCCCGATGAAGAGCCTCTGGTCCGACGAAGAATCCCGGCGTTTCGAAGCCCACCACGCCGACGCCGGTCGTGAACTCGCACTCCGGGTCTACACCGCGCGTCTGATCGGCGCCGATACCACGCTGGTGATGCATGGAGGTGGCAACTGCTCGGTCAAGATCCGCCGCCGCACCATCCTCGGCGACGAGATCGAGGCGATCTGCGTCAAGGGAAGCGGCTGGGATCTCGACAGCATCGAACCTCCGGGCTTTCCCGCCCTCGAGCTCGAGCCCCTGCGCGCCCTGCGCCGTCTCGATCGCTTGAGCGACGAGGAGATGGTGAACCAGACGCGCCGCCGGCTCTTCGACTCGCAAGCGCCCAATCCCTCCGTCGAGGCCCTGCTGCATGCCTTCATGCCGCAGCGCTTCATCGATCACACCCACGCCGACGCCATTTTGGCACTGACCAATCAGCCCGATCCGGAAGCGCTGGTCCGGGCCGCGTTCGGCGATCGGGTGGCGATCGTGCCCTACGTCATGCCGGGATTCGAGCTGGCGCGCGTGGCGGCCGAGTGCCTTGAGCGCCACCCCGACGTCGAGGGGTTGGTGCTTCTCAAGCATGGGCTCTTCACCTTCGGGGACGATGCTCGCACCAGTTACGAACGCACGATCGACCTGGTGGATCGTGCGGAGCGTTTTCTCGCCGAGCGCGGGGGCAACCGGAGCGTGCCTTCTCCGGGTGGTGATGCCGTGGCGGCGTCCAGGGCCTCGGCCCGGCTCGGCCCGATCCTGCGTGGGCTGCTCGCGACGCGCGGCGGGGCGGCCGACGGTTGGCGGCGCGTCGTGCTCGATTGGCGGGGTAGCGCCGACGTGCTGGCGTTGCTCGCGGATCCGGCGTGCGAAGACCTTGCCCGGCGGGGTCCACTCACGCCGGATCACGTCATCCGGACCAAGGCGACCCCGCTCTTCATGCCTGGCTTCGAAGCCGAGAGCATCAGCGATGAGCAGATCGCAACAAAGCTCGAAGCGGCGATCGCCGCTTACCGCGAAGCGTACCAAGCCTATTTCAAACGAAACGTGGGCGAGCGGGCCATCGAGTCGCACGATCCCGAGCCACGCGTGATCCTCGTTCCCGGTGTGGGTCTCTTCGGCACCGGGCGAACCCGCAAGGACGCCGCGATCGCCGCAGACATCGCCGAGCACACGCTGCGCATCAAGGCCGCGGCCGAGAGGGTCGGACGATACGAGGCTCTCGCGGAGGCGGACCTCTTCGACATGGAGTACTGGAGCTTGGAGCTCGCCAAGCTCGGCCGCGAGGTGGAGAAACCGCTGGCGCGCTGCGTGGCGATGGTCACGGGTGCGGCCGGTGCGATTGGTGTCGGCATCGCCCTCGAGCTCGCGCAGGCCGGGGCGCAGCTCGTGCTGACGGACGTCGACGAGGGCGGCCTCGATCGGGCCCGCGAGCGCGTTGCCGCGGTCACGGGACGACTCGGCTGTCTCACTCTGCGCATGGACGTCACTTCCGAGGAATCGGTGCGTCTTGGCTTTGACGAGGCCTGCCGGGTCTTCGGGGGCGTCGACGTCGTCGTGCCCAATGCCGGCATCGCCCACGTGAGCGCGCTCGCCGACACCGAGGATGCGGCCTTTCGCCGCGTCCTCGACGTCAATCTCAGGGGCTATTTCCTGACCATGCGCGAAGCGGCGCGCGTGCTGCGCAGCCAGGCGACCGGGGGGTCGATCGTGATCAATTCCTCCAAGAACGTCTTCGGCCCGGGCGCCGACTTCGGGGCATACAGCGCTTCGAAGGCGGCGGGCCATCAGTTGGGCAAGGTGGCGGCGATCGAGCTTGCGCCGCTCGGGGTGCGCGTCAATATGATCAATGCTGATGCCGTGTTTGCCGAGGGCGAGACCGCCTCGGGACTCTGGCAAGCGATCGGCCCTGATCGGGCGCGCTCGAAGGGACTAGCCCCGGGCGAGCTCGAGGAGCACTACCGCCAGCGCAACCTCCTCGGCGTTCGCATCTCCGGACGCGACGTCGGTCGGGCGGTGGTCTTCCTCGCGGGGACTGCCGTCCGTACGACCGGGGCGACACTGCCAGTCGACGGTGGCGTGGTCGCTGCGTTCCCGCGCTGAGCGCCGGCTGGCGAGGGCTCCCGATCGTGCACACCTGCAAGTCCCGTCTCCCGGAAATCGGCACGCGTTCAGCTCGGAAGCCGGAACGCCGATTGCTGCTCTCAGAGTTCCGAACCCCGTCCGGCTGCGCTCCGTAATCCTTGGACCTTCACCGCGCCTTCCCAAACGCCATGCCGGGCTCCCTGTAATGACGAAGGCGTCGTCGATGTTCCGAGTTGGACCCCGTTCTACCTTTCTCCCCGTCGCGAGCTTGCTCGTGCTGGTTGCCGTATTGGCGGGCGGACTCCTGGTTGGCCGGCCTGCCGCAGCGGCCGATGGCGAGATCTGGAAGTGCTCCAAGCGTCTCGCCAAGGGCGTGAAGCAGTTCACGACCGACATCGCGGCGTCTGTCGGCGATTGCGAACTCAACGACCTCAAGGACGAGAACGCCAGCGTTGCTTGCCTCGCCGGCGAGGACTTCAACAAGGATCTGGACGGCGCGGCCGACAAGCTCTCTCGCGAGGTCACCAAATGCGGGGCGGACATCTTCGAGGCCATCTGTCCGCTGGATGCTCGCACGGCGGGGAGCTTCCGCGCCGGCATCGAGAGCGGCCAGGGCGCACTCTCGATGGTCGTCGGTGGTACCATCGTGGACCTGTTCGAGACATCGATTGACGAGACCTGCCCCCGCCCGACGGGAGAGGTCTCCTCCGAGGCGGTCGATTGCGCGGACAGTGCGACGAGGCTCTTCGAGGACGCGCTCGACGAGTTTCAGAAGTGCCTCTACAAATGCGAACTCTCAAGCCTGCGCAGTTCGACCCGAACGCCCTGCATCGACGATGCGACCCAGCTGCCGGTGATCGAGCAGGAGAAACTCGAAGAGTGCCGCGCGGCGACCTTCGCCGATCTCATGGAAGGGTTGTCCCGGCGTTGCCTGAGCGGTGACGAGGAAATCGGGGACGAAGCCGTTCTGCTGCGGGAACTCGGGTGTCCCCTGGGTCAGGCGAGTGTCGCGGGCGTGGGGGCAACGCTCTGGGAGCGAATGTACGCACTGGTTGTCGGGCTGGACCTCGGTATCTTCCGCTCCCAGTGCCAGAGCAACGTGCCCGGGGTACCGATCGTGACGCCGCCCGCGCGCGTGCGGCTCTTGCCCAGCACGATCGAGCGCGACGTGAACTGTGGCGACCGCCTGGGGCCGACTTTCTTCGGTGCGGACGACACGCTCGAGTTCCTCACGGATCTGGACTGCAGTGCCGCGACGGTGCCGGCCGGTGGGGGCGCGGTCGATGGCATCCAGATCGCGCGTTCGGGCGTGACCGTGTCGGGGCGCTCGACGCAGTCGCTGACGGGCCCCTCGCGCAGCAGCGCCCGCACCGGGGCCGCGATCCGTATCGTTGCCGGCACGATCGCAGTTAAGATCAAAAACTTTAAAGCGATCCAGAACTTCGGCATCGGGATCAAGGACGGTGGCGATAATACCGGGCTCCGGATCGACGACCTCACCCTGCGTCGCAACAGCATGGCAGGCGTGGACCTGCGCTCCCCCGGGGCGCAACTCGAGGGCGTCAAGGCTGACCGCAACGGTGTGGGCTACATCCTTTCGGGTGACGGCACGACGCTCCGGGAATCGCGCGCCCTGCGCTCTTCGAGTCCTGATGGCGTGGGCGTCCTCCTCTCCGGCAGCGACCTCGACAACGATGGCCGGGTGGTGCGGGTGACGAGTTCCGAGATCGGCGAAAACCAGGTCGGGATCCGGATCACGGCCGGTCCGCAATTCATCGAGGACAACGCGATCGAGGACAACCTCGGAGCCGGTATCGAGGCCGACGGGACGGGTGGCAAGCTAGAATCGAACAATGTCCGTCGAAATGGCGGCGCCGGGATCGCGATCGGTGGCATCGGCGTTCATGCCACGGCCAACCGCGCCGAAGAGAACGGCGGTTCGGGCTTCGTGGTGACAGGCGCCAATGCCATTCTGGACAACAACGTCTCGGGTGTCCTCTCGGACAAGGGCAACGGCGCGCACGGGTTCGTGATCCGCGCTCCCGGAGCCGTACTGGAGACCAACGTCAGCGAGGCCTGCGCGGGCGACGGTTTCCGGCTGGAAGCGGTCGCGGACCTGATTCACGGCAACACCGCAAACAGTGCGGTGGGCGTGGGCTTCCGCGTCATGGCGGCCGGCAACGGCCTTGACACCAACGTCGCTCAGTCCAGTGGTGGCGCCGAGTTCGATCTGGTCGCTGGCACGATTGATCTTGCCGGTAACCGAGCCAACGGCCAGACCTTTTCGTTCAGCCTCACGGGTGGGATCTTCGAGTAGCGGACACGGTATCGGTTGCGGGGATGGGGCGTCGGTACGGGGAGATTCAGGCTCCCGCATTTTCGAGGCATCGATGCGGTAGCGGGGGCGTGGACGCAGGGCGACTCAGCCGCGCAGGTGGGTTCTTCGAGGCGCCGACGCGGTCCACGGGCGCGGCAAGCGGCATCCTCCGACGCCTGGCGAAATCGAGCGGAGTAGCCGCCCTTACCGCGCGTCAGCGGGCGACCGGAGGGGCCGCGTCGACGCGGCGGACCACCCACTCGCGCACCGTGCGGCGCTTCCCTTGCGGGGACTCGATCACGAGTGAGGGGGGCTGCACATCGACGACCAGAAACGGGCCGGGCTCCGACATCAGCACGACGAGGTCGCCGATGCGGATCGGCCCTTCGGTGATGGGCGCCTGTTCGTTGCTCTGCACGTCGCGCCTTTAGCGACCGCATGGGTTAGGCGAAAGACGCAGCGGGGGCTGCCTCTGCCGCGCCCCGCGCCGCGGCGCCGAGCAGAGAGGCCAGCACAACTGGACGCCCCCCGGCACCGCTCCCGTGGCCCCGCGGCGAGCGCTACCACCGAGCGGAGAGCGGAGGGGGTGGGATTCGAACCCACGAGGGCCTTTCGACCCTGGCGGTTTTCAAGACCGCTGCCTTCAACCGGACTCGGCCACCCCTCCGTGGCGCTCGACGCGTCCTCCGCGGCGTGTGAGACCCCGGATGACCGCAGGCGCCTAGCAATCGGCCGGCACGGTCTCACGCCGCGCCGCGATCGGTGGCGCGGGCGGGCGCAGCGGCGGATGGAGATGCGCGCTGCCGATGCGTCGGTCCGGCCAGCGCTTGACGTGCGGCGGGCCGCCCTACAGAGGGATGCGGGTACTGCAGCGTGGGCGCGCGGCGACGATGCAGCAAGAGGCATCCGCTCGACGTCCACCCGGTGGAGGCAGGCTACCGCGGCGCACGCGCGTAGTGACGACGCGCCAAGAGGCATCCGCTCGACCTCCCACCAGGCGGATGCAGGTTACCGATGCGTGGGCCCGCCACCCGGCCGCGGCCTGTCCTTACTGTGGGCGCAGTCCGGGCAGTGCTGTGACGAGGAGGGGGCGGTCGGTGCGGGAGAAGGCGAAATCGGAATCGAGCAAGGCCTCGACCAGTTGGCGTTCGCGGGCACAGGCGGGGCGGCTCTGGAGTCCGAGGATGGCGCCGACGTTGGCGAAGGCCGCGTCCTCCAGAGCGAGCAGGAAGGCGTCGGTTTCAACAGGGCTGGACGATCGCATGGTCGCCCATCTGCGCAAGCCCCAGGCCAGCCTGGCTGACGAGCGGGGCCCGCCTTTCCCCATGTGCCCTGCGTTGGCGTAGGATTTCTTTCAGGGGGGTTCGTCCCGGTCCGTGGTCCGAGCGCTGGCGCTGAACTCCCCGTGGTGCCTCAGCCGGCGATGGCTCGACGCGGGGGCCAAATCCGCGCGTCGTTGCGGGCTCGTGCACGGGCGCGACGATGTTCTCGCGAGTGCGTGGGCGGAGGGGAGAGGCCCGCACGGTCGATCCGGCTCGCGGGTGCCGGGCCGTGGGTCCGGTCCCCGGCCCGGCACCCACGGTTCTCAAGAAGAAAACGGAGAGAGAGGGATTCGAACCCTCGATACAGTGTTACCCGTATACACGCTTAGCAGGCGCGCGCCTTCGACCACTCGGCCATCTCTCCCGGCGGGCGACTCTACTGGCGCCGCCACGGCCCTTCAACCGCGCATTCGTCCCGCGCCGAGGCCAAGCATCGGCGCAAGTGCCGGCCTTTACTCGCGTCCGGCGGTACATTATCGGGAGCCGGCATTTGGGCGCCCTTAGCTCAGTTGGATAGAGCGGCTGACTACGGATCAGCAGGTCGGGAGTTCGAATCTCTCAGGGCGCGCTAGAACTGCGAAAGCTTCGCCAGACGTGACCGGCGGTGGTCCTCCGTGGCTTCGAGCCACGCGAGGGCGACCGCCAGCGAGAGGCTGAGCATTCCCGCGGTACAGGCCGCCGCTGGCGGAGGGCTGCGCTGCTGGCGTATGGACGCGCGTGGCCACGGGTGCCGATCTTCGTCGCGCTGGGCGGGCTGTGGTGCGGGCGCTGGGCGCGCGCATTTCGCCGGACGCGCGCCAACAGGCGCAGAACTTCTGGAACGAGAAGCACGAACGCGACGCGGCCAACCGGCTCAAAGAGCGACCCGCGGCCGATCCGATCGACTATACTTGTCACGGCTTGCTCTATGCGCATGCGGTCTCGGCACCGCTGACGGGCCAGGTCGGCCGCTACTGGCTCGAAGAGGTGGGCGAGCGCTGGCTCGTCCCGCCGCCGGAGCGCATGCTCGCGATCGGCTGCGGCCCCGCCTTCATCGAGGAGCAGATCCTCGAGCGGAACTTCGCGGGCCGGATCGTGGCCTTCGATCTGGCGCCGCGCGCGATCGAAGGCGCGCGGCGACGACTTGACGCGACGCCGTGGAAGGACCGCATCGAGTTCGTGGCCGGCGATCCTCTCGAGGCGGATCTCCAGACCGGGAGCTTCGACGCCGTCTTCGCCGAGGCCTCGCTCCACCACGTCGTTCGCATCGAGGAGATGTTCGAGCTGTTCCACCGCGTCCTGGTGCCGGGCGGCTTGCTGCTCTTCGACGAGTACGTTGGTCCGGACCTGACGCAGTACCCGCCGCATCTGGTCCAGATCCTGAACCAGCTCAACGCCTGTCTTGCCCCGGAGCTGCGCCGCGACTACTTGACAGGTGAGGTTCGCGAGCGCGTCGAGGTCTGCCCGCTCGAATGGATGGAGCGCAACGACCCAACCGAGGGTATCCACGCTTCGCAGATACTGCCCCTGACGCGCCGGTTCTTCGAGGTCCTCGACGAACGCCCCTACGGCGGCGGGGTTCTGCGGCCGTTGATGAGCCGGATTCTGCTCAACTTTGATTTCGAGTCGAATCCGCGCGACCAGAGCATCGGGAGGCTGCTCGCCTTCATCGATGGCGAGCTCAGCCGGGCCGGCGTGATCGAGAACCACAACATCGTGGTGGTGGCGCGGCGCCAACCCTGAGCACATCGCCGTCGGCTCTTGGCCGCGGATCCATGCCGGGGGAGGTCCCCGACCGGGCGAGTCGGACGCCTGAGGACGCCGCCGACGGCGGGTCCGCCGTTTGGCCTCGGATCGCGATGGCGATAACGTGCCGTGATGGCTGACTCAGAACGGTCCCCCGTCTCCCGCGGAATGTCGTTTGCCTACGTGAGCCTGACCTACGTGCTGGCCTGCGTGGTCGCGTGGTGGACCTTTGACGCGAGTGGCGGAGGCTGGGCGGCGGCGTCGCTTGCGGGGCTGATGGCCTCCACCGCGGTCACGATTGTCGCGAGCCTCGCCGTGAACAACGGCTCGGTCTTCGACCCCTGGTGGAGCGTGTTGCCCCCGGTCGCAGCGCTCTGGCTCGCCGTTCGAGCCCCGGTGCTCGACCTCCGCACGATTCTGGTGCTTGTGGTGGTCGGCCTATGGGCCATCCGGCTCACGCTGAACTGGGCGCGGGGCTGGCCCGGGCTCCACCACGAGGACTGGCGCTACGAGAAGCTCTATCGCGAGTGGCCTCTGCCGCGTTGGCTCACGCTGGTGCTGGGGGTCGAAGTCGTCCCGACCCTCATCGTCTGGCTCGGCTGTCTCCCCCTGGGGGCGGCGCTCTCGGGTGGGGGCGGGCCCATGGGCGTCGTCGATGCTGTCGCGTTCGGGGTCGGGCTCATGGCGACCACGCTCGAGCTGGTCGCCGACGAGCAGATGCGGCGCTTTGCTCGTACCAAGGCGAGCGGCGACCTCATGCAGGGCGGTCTGTGGCGCCTGTCGCGTCATCCGAATTATTTTGGAGAGATGCTCTTCTGGTCGTCGCTCTTGATTTTCGGGCTTGCAGCCGACCCCGGCGCGTGGTGGGCTGGGGCGGGGGTGGTGGCCATGCTGGGGATGTTCATCTTCGCCAGCATTCCAATGCTCGACGAGCGCAGTCGGGCACGCCGCCCGGACTTCGAGGCCTACGCCCGGCGAACCTCGGCGCTGGTTCCGTGGCCGCCGCGCTCGGGCGACCGGGAACCGGCGGGGCGCTGATTCGGGCGCTGCCCCAAGGCCCATGGAGGCGCGGTTGTCGAGCGCAGGACTCCGGATCGACGCGAGCGCGACCGGTGCCGTGCTCCGCGTGCGGGTCGTTCCGGGTGCCCGACGCGAGGGCGTCCTCGGTCTGCACGGCGCCGAGCTGCGTGTGGCGGTGCGCGCCGCCGCGCGGGAGGGCCGGGCCAACGAAGCCGTGCTGGCGGTGCTCGCCCTCTACCTGGAGCTGCCGGCTCGGGATCTGTCGATCACGTCCGGGGCCACGGCGCGGTCCAAGGGCGTCTTGATTCGGGGCGCTACCCCGGCCGGCATCCGTGTCCGGATCGAGCGTGCCGGCCGCGATCCCGACCGCGCCACGACGCCCGCATGAGCGAGTACCGGCGGGACGGACCACAGGGAGGGCTCGGACCAAGGCGCGTTCGAGCGAACGGTTCAGGCCGTGCCCCTGGCGAGTGGTCGGGCGTGGTGGCCACCCGGCTACAGCAAGCCGGGCTCGCCCCATCGCGCGTGCCCCCGGCGCGTGGTCGGGTGTAGTCGGCCACGGGGCTTCGTGATACCTCCCGGGTTCTCGAGTTGCCGATGTCCGGGCCACTAGCGCGACCTCCCGCCACACCGTCGTCCGTTGCCTGTGGGGGGGGTTGCGGTCGACCGGTGCCCGACGCCGCGCGCTACTGCCCGTGGTGCGGCACCGAGCAGGGCCGGCCGGACCTGGCCGGAACGATCGCGGTCACGCGCCGTGCGGGCAGTGTGCTGCGGGCCGACATCGTCGGTTCGATGGTCCTCGGCGCCGAGGTCGGGGCGGAATCGTGGAGTCAGCTGACGAGCGGGCTCTTCGCTCGTTTCGCCGCGATCTTCGAGCGCTGGGGCGGGAGGGTCAGCCACTTCACGGGAGACGGCGTCGTTGCACTTTTTGGAGTGCCGACCGCGCTCGAAGGGCATGCCGAGAAAGCCTGTCGTGCCGCCCTCGAAATCAGGGAGGCCGTCGATCTGGCAGGCCGCGAGTTGCGCGGCCGCTACGGACTGGCGCTCGAGATGAGGATCGGGGTCGAGAGCGGCTTGCTCGTCGCCGGGGTTCTCCCGAGTGCCACGGGGCTCGAACCGGTTGTCCTGGGGGAGGTGGCCGAGGCGGCCGAGAGCCTTGAGCGGGAGGCGTTGCCGGGGGAGATCCGGCTTGGCCCGCGTTGTGCGGGTCTGGTCGGTCATCGATTGAGATTGACCGAGCTTGCCAGCGCGGCCGGTGCCAGCGGAGCCGAGCCGGCCTTTCGGCTCGAAGGCCGACTCTCGCGCGCCGAGCGCCGCGCGCGGGCGCTGCCACGCCCGCGCTTTGTCGGTCGCGAGCCGGAGATGGCGGCCCTTCAGAGTTCGGTGCCCGGAGCGCGAGGGTCCGGCACCGCCGTGGCCCTGATCGGTCCGGCCGGCGTCGGCAAGAGCCGTATCTGTGACCAATTTGCGCTGTGGTGCGCGCAGCGGAACATGTCTGTCCTCATGGCGCGTGGACGGCCACACGAAGCGCGCATGCCCCTGCGTTGGGCGGCTCGGGTGATCGCGAGCTACCTCGGGATTGACGACGCCGAACCGGCCGAAATGCTGGCGGGTCTCGGCCACATGCTCGCGAGCGACGATCCAGCAACGACGCATGCGATTGCTCAGCTCCTTGGCGACGGTCGCCCGCAGCGCACGTTGGCCGACACCGCGCGGGTCCTCCAGCCCCTGGTCGGCCATGTCCTCGGCCTGGTGCTGCAACGCGCGCAGCCCTTGCCGCGCGTGGTCATCGTCGATGACGTGCAGTGGCTGGATCGCGAGAGCTTCAGGGCGCTGGAACTCTCGCTGCAGACGATTCGACGGATTCCCCTCCTGCTCGTGCTGACCTCGCGCGAGCCTCGGGCGGTGCCCGCCAGTTCCGGGGTCGTACGGCTCGCCGTGGCGCCGCTCGGCCGGACACAGATCACGGCCGTGGCCACCGATCTGCTTGGCGCCGAGGGGCGGGACGTCGGCGCGATGGCGGAGCGTCTCTCGGAACGCTCCGGTGGCCTGCCGCTCTATCCGGTCGAGGTCGTGCGTGAGTTGGTTGCACGCGGCTGGTTGCGGGGTCAGCCCGGGGCCTATCGGGCGCATCGCGGTTGGCGTCGCATCGAAATTCCAGAGGACGTTCGCGCCGCGCTTTGTGCGCGCGTGGATGTCCTGCCCATTTCGCTGCGCCTGGTGCTCGAGGTCGGTGCTATTCTCGGCGTGACGTTCGAGGAGAGGGCGTTGCTCGGCGCGCTCGATCTCCCCGAGGCCGAGGGGCGGGCGCGCGTGGCCGAACTCGGCCGCCGTGGACTCTTCGAGTGGCTCCCGGCCGCAGGCGAGAAGACTTCGCGGGAAATTTCGTTCGGACATCCCCTCTTGCAGGAGATTGTGGCCGGGCTCCTGCTCGAGGAACGGGCGTGCGAGATTCACCGTCGGGTCGCGCGTGCACTCGAGCGCGAGGCCGGGGCCGAGGGGGCGCTGGCCTCGCGTGTCGCCAGTCACTGGGCCCGTGGCCGTGACTTCGAGCGAGCCATCGAGTGGGCTGCCAAGGCAGCGCTTGCGCTCGCCTCGCACAACCTTCGCACGGCCCGGCGCTGGTGGCGTCTCTGTGCACGGTTTGCCGCCGTGCGGGGCGAGGCGGGTCGGGTGGCGTTGGCGCGTGCGGCCGTGCGCCGGCTCGCCATTGGGGCTCAGAGTGGCATGAGCACGCCGGCGGCACGTTCGGTGGCTCGTCAAGGAGTGAAGGCGGCGCTTGCAAGCGGTGAGGCCTTGCTGGCTGCCGAGATTCTGGCGAGCGAGTCGCTCGTGCTTGCTCTGAGCGGCGAGGGGGCCGCGGCGTTGCGTGCGAGCCAGCGTGCGCTCGTGCTCGGGCAGCAGGATCCGGACCGCGCGGGGCGGCTGCGCCTGGAGGTCACGCACCTGCACGTGCTCTTTCTCCAGGGGGCGTTCGTGGAAATGCTCTCCCGCGCCGACGCCATCCTCGCCGAGTTGCCGCTGCTGGCGGACCCCGAGAGCCTTGCCGAATTGCCGGAAGATGCCGGGTTCGTGGTCTTGCTGCGGGTCCACGGGAGACTTGCCGTGGGACGACTCGATGAGGCGCGGCGCGACCTCGAGGGTCTGCTCGCCATCAAACCGCATTTACCGGCGGGCCAGGTCCGCTGCCTGGCTCTGGCGACCACCACCACGCTGGTGCTTCTCTCCGGGGATGGCGTCGAGCGGGCGCGGGTTGCCTGCGAGGAGGCGGTGGCGATCGCTGGCACGAGCCCGGCCCCGCTGCTGCGCGTGCTGGCACTCTGGGCCCGGGGGCTGGCCGCGATGTTGTCGGGTGACCTGCCCGCGTCCTCGGATCTTGACGAGGCGCTGCGGATCATCGAGGCCGAGTGTCCGGCGACGCGGATCCGCGCCGGCGTCATGGGGCGGATCGCTCTCCGCGATCTGGATGCCGGGCGAGCACTGGCGGCTGCGGAGACGGCCCGGCTGGCGTGGGCGCGGGCCAGTGCTGTTGATGACAGTTGGCTGATCCAGGGGGCACTGGTCCTGGCGCGGGTGTGCCGGCAGGCCCAAGCCGCCGGTGCCGACGGTGAAGCCGAGCGAGCCCTCGAGCGCGCGTTGCTGGTCGCTCGGGACGGCGGATACGCTGCCTGGACGCCGCAGCTTCTCGAGGAGATGTCGCTGCGGGCGGGTTTCCACGGTGACACCGTGCGCGCCGACCGCCTGCGGGTCGAGGCGCTGGCCGCATTCGTGGCGATCGGGGCCCACGGCCATGTCGCGCGTCTTCTCGCCGATGCGCCACGCTCGGAGTCGGCGGCATGAGCGAGGCCATTCCTTACGCCCGGCTACGCCTGCTCTACGAGCTCGGCTGCGAGTTCGTAGCGCGGCACGAACTCGAGGAACTCGTGCCGACCATCGTGCGCCGCTGCCGCCGCGTACTCGAGGCCGAGGGTGCGGCGGTTCTTCTGCTCGACGAGACGGGCGAGATGTTTACTGTTCCCTACGTCTCGCAGAATGATTCCGAGGTTGCGGAACGTCTGCGCGAGGTCCGTTTCCCGGCCGCCGAGGGCATCGCCGGGCTCGCCCTCCGGGAGCGCCGCTCTTTGCAGGTCGACGACGTCGCCAATCATCCCGCACACCATCGTGCCGTGTCTCGAGCCACCGGCATGCCGGTCCGCGCGATGCTGACCGTGCCGCTGTTCGCAGCCCGCGGTCCCCTCGGTGTTCTGCAGGTAGTCAATCCCAGGCGCGGGAGCTTCGCCGAGGGGGATCTCGCGTTTCTCGAGGCCCTCTCGGGCAGCGTCGCCGTTGCGATCGACAACGCCTGGCTCTACGCGCGGCTGCGTGAGTCCGAGGCCTCGGCCCGGGCCGAAGTAGGCGTGCTACGCCGCGATCTGCCACGCCGGACTCGCTTCCCGGAGATCGTCGGCGCGAGCCGGGCCATCCGCGAAGTGCTCGATCTGGTCGAGAGCGCAGCACCGGTGCGCCTGCACGTCCTCGTTCGCGGCGAGACCGGGACGGGCAAGGAACTCGTCGCTCATGCGCTGCACCGGGCCGGGCCGCGCGCCGATCGGCCGTTCGTCCCGGTCAACTGCGCAGCCCTGCCCGAGGGTCTGCTCGAGAGCGAACTCTTCGGTCACCGCCGTGGTGCCTTCACTGGCGCGATCGAGGATCGACAGGGTGTTTTCGAGGCGGCGGCCGGTGGGATGGTGTTTCTCGACGAGATCGCCGAGCTCTCGGCGGCGGCGCAGGCCAAACTCCTGCGCGTTCTCGAGGAGGGGGAGATCGTTCGTCTGGGCGAGACTCGGCCGCGACCCGTGAACGTACGCGTGGTCGCAGCAACCAACAAGAAACTTGACGAGGTGGTCGCGGCGGGCGGGTTCCGGCAGGATCTCTTCTATCGCGTGAGCGGCTTCTCCATCGCGTTGCCTCCGGTGCGCGAGCGCGGCGACGACGTCGTGCTGCTGGCGGGGCATTTCCTTGCTCGTGCCGCCGAGGCCCAGGGCAGGGCGGTGGCGGGGCTCGCCCCCGACGCGGTCGAACGGCTGCTCGCTCACGACTGGCCGGGCAACGTGCGCGAGATCCGCAACGAGATGGAGCGGGCGGTGGCGGTGATGGGGCCGGCGCGCGAACTGATTCACGCCGCGGATCTTTCCTCGGCTGTCAAGGTAAATTCAAGGAATCCCGTTGCGGCGCTGGTCGCGGCGCCGTCCCCACTCGCCGCCGCCGCTGCCGATTCAGACGGCGACCTGCGCGAGGCGCGGGCCCGGTTCGAGGCCGAGCTGATCGCGCGTGCTCTGCATCTCGATGGCGGCAACGTGTCGGCGGCCGCCCGCCGGCTCGGTCTGTCGCGGGTCATGCTGCACAAGAAGGTCCGTCGCTATGGATTGGGCCAATTCGGTCGAGGCCCCGGCAACGACCGATGAGTCGTTTGCGAGTCACATCCCTGCCGGCCGGCTCGATCGCGGGGTATGCAAGTCCAGAGTGTGCGCGCTGCCCGAGTTCGCACCTCCGGCGCACCAGCAGGGCAGTCGCGCCAGAAAGTGTCCAGGCGCTTGCACGGGCTACTCGAACTCGCGCCTCCAGCTCACCAGCGAGGTAGCCGGGCCAGGGTGCGCAGGAAGCGCGCGACGCGCGGCGTGAGCCGGCTGCGATTGTGGAGATCGCCGAGGCGGCGGATGGCCTCGGCACGGGTCGGGTAGGGATGCACGACGTCGGCGAGCGCGCCGAGCCGAAGGCCGGTGGCGAGGATCACCGCGAGTTCGCCGATCAGCTCGCCGGCGTGTTCGCCCACCACCGACGCGCCGACGAGGCGGCCCGTGCGGGGTGCCACGTGGGCGCGCACGAATCCGGTCCGGTCTCCTTCGGTGACCGCGCGGTCGTTGTCCGCGAAGCGTACCTCCAGAGTCTCGATCGGGAGGCCGCGCTGGGCCGCATCCGCGGGCAGCAGGCCCACGCTGGCGACCTCGGGGTCGGTGAACGTCGAGCGTGGGATGCGATCGGGCTGGAAGCGTGTCCGGCCGAAGAAGAGTGCGTTGCGCACGGCGATCCGTGCCGAGGCATCCGCGGCGTGCGTGAAGCGTTGGGCGAGGGTGACGTCGCCGACGGCAAGGACGCGGCGGTTCGTGGTGCGCAGGCGCGCGTCGGTCGCGATGCTGCCATCGGCGCGGACGTCAATGCCGGCGGTCTCGAGACCGAGCCCCGCGGTGGCGGGTCGGCGCCCGGCCGCGAGCAGCACGGCGTCGGCCGCGACCGAGTGGATCTCGCCACCCCCCTCGTATTCGAGCACGGCGCCACGCGGGTCGGGCCGGGCCCGGAGCAGTCGTGCCGAGGTCGCGATCCCGATGCCGTCGTGGCGCAGGGCCGCCTCGATGAGGGCGCTGACCTCGGGCTCCTCGCGCGGCAGCAGTCGGGCGTTGCGTTGCAGGATGAAGCAGCGGCAGCCGAGTCGGGAGAAAGCCTGCGCAAGCTCGCAACCGACCGGGCCGCCGCCGATGATCGCGAGACGCGCCGGAACCTGGTCGAGCGCAAAGATGCTGTCGTTGGTGTGGACCTCGATCTGCTCGAGCCCCTCGATCTGGGGCCAGACCGGGCCGGCACCCGTGGCGACGATGGCTCGCCGATAGCGCAGGCGCGTGCCGGCGACTTCGATCGAGTCGGCTGCGGCGAAGTGGCCCTCGCCGAGGAAAACGTCCACCCCCAGTTCGTCGCGAAAGCGCCGGGCTGCGTCGTGCGGGGCGATCGCGGCGCGCGTGCGACGCACCCGCTCCAGCACGCCGGTCGGCTTTGCCGCCGCGGAGAGCGAGGTCGCCCAGCCGAGTTCCGCGGCGCGGGCCATCTCCGTCGACCAGCGCGCCGAGCGGAGCAGGGTCTTCGAGGGCACGCAGCCGGCGTTGAGGCAGTCGCCCCCGAGGAGATGGCGCTCGACCAGTGCGGTGCGAGCGCCGAGTCCGGCCGCGGCTGCGGCGGCCACCAAGCCGCCCGAGCCCCCACCGAGCACCACCAGGTCGTAACGAGCAGGCGGCTCGGGATTGACCCAGTCGGCGGGATGAACGGCCGCGAGCAGCTCCCGATCCCACGGGTCATCGGGGTGGAGCAGGGCACCGGACAGGGTGCCTCGATGTTGGTTTCCACTCACTCTCTATGCGCGCCGACGCGCCCCTCCGCTCCAAGGTTTGAAACATGCAGGCAACCTTGGCAATCGGGAGCTAGGGTGGGCTTCACGAGCCGGGATCAACCCGTGCTTCCCGAAGCTGGGAGAGTTCTTCATGGGTAGTGCACTTGCCGAGCTTCCGCGCTGGGGGCAGAGCCCCTGGTACGACAACATTCGACGCGACATCGTGCGCGGCGGGCGCCTCGCCAAGATGATCGAGGAGGATGGCCTGCGCGGAGTCACCTCGAATCCGGCGATCTTCGAGAAGGCGGTGGGGGAGAGCAACCTCTACGACGACGCCATCCGCGACCTCGCCCGTGGCGGCGTGCGGGCGCCGGTCGATCTCTACGAGCATCTGGCCATCGACGACATCCAAGGCGCCGCCGACGTCCTGCGACCGGTCTACGACCGGACCCGTGGCCTCGATGGCTACGTCAGCTTCGAGGTTGGGCCCGATCTGGCGGCCGATACGGTCGCGACGGTGGCTTATGCGCGCCGGGTCCATGCCTGGATCGACCGTCCGAACGTGCTCATCAAGGTGCCCGGCACGCCCGAGGGCATGCCGGCGGTCCGCCAGCTGATCGCCGCGGGCATCAGCGTCAACGTCACCTTGCTTTTCGCGGTCGATGCCTGGCGCGCGTGCGCCGAAGCCTACCTCGCGGGTCTCGAGGACCGCCGCCGGGCCGGACAGCCGTTGCACGACGTGACCAGCGTGGCCAGCTTCTTCGTCAGCCGGATCGACGCGCTGGTCGATCGCTGGCTCGACGACGCGGCCAAGGGGGGCGCGGCCGGGGCTTCTGCTGCACGCGACGCCCTGCGCGGGCGGACGGCGACGGCCAACGCCGTCATCGCCTACCAGCAATGGCAGGATCTGATGGCTACGCCGCGCTGGCAGGCACTCGAGGCCGCCGGCGCGCGCCGCCAGCGACTGCTCTGGGCCAGCACCAGCACCAAGGATCCGGCCTACCCCAAGGGCAAGTACGTCGACGACCTGATCGCTCGAGATACCGTCAATACCATCCCCGAGGAGACGTGGAACTTCTACCGCGAGGGGGGACACCCCGGCGCAGGGCTGAATCGCGACTGGGAGGCCGGGCTGGCTCGCGCACAGGCGGATCTGGCGGCGCTCGCGGCGGCTGGAATCTCACTCGGCCGGGCGACCGACGAACTGCTCGTGGACGGTGTCGATAAGTTCGTCAAGGCGTTTGATACATTGCTTGCCGTGGTCGAGCGCAAACGCGACACGCTGGCGGCCTGAGCGTGGGCGCGAATGCCGTGACTGCACGCGAAGGGGTGGGGGATCTCGAGGCCGTGGCGCTGGCCGCGCTCGAGTTGGTGCGGGAGGACGACAGGCTCGGGCTCGGAACGGGCCGGGCGGCGACGGCGTTCGTGGCCGCACTCGGGCGGCGCGTGAAGGACGGGCTGCGGGTTGCTGCGCTGCCGACTTCGGGCACGACGGCCGTGTTCGCCCGGTCCCTGGGCATCCCGCTCCTCGATCCGCGTGAGGCTCCGCCGCTCCATCTGGTGGTCGACGGCGCCGACGAGGTCGCGCCTTCGCTCGATCTCATCAAGGGCTACGGCGGCGCCCTCGTGCGCGAGAAGATCGTGGCCTCGCTCGGCAAGCGCTTCGTCGTGCTGGTGGGCGAGGAGAAACTGGTCGCCCGCCTCGGCGAACGCGGTCGGATTCCGGTCGAGGTCCTGCCTTTCGCGACCGGTTTCGTCGCAGGGCGAGTGCGGCAGCTCGGGCTCGAGGGTGTGGTGCGACTTGCGGCCGGAGAGCCCTGGGAGACCGACAACGGCAACTGGATCCTGGATTGTCGGACGGCGCCGATCGCCGATCCGGCGGCCCTGGATCGCGAACTCGTGCAGATTCCCGGCGTGGTCGGCACCGGGATCTTCGCCGGCATGGCCGATCTGGTCCTGGTCGGTGCGGCAGCGGGTGTGCGGCGACTCGAGCGCTGCGGGGCGCGAGAAGCACGATGACGGAGGTCACCGCGCCCACGCCGAGCGACCTCACGCGGGCCACGGTACCGCGCCCCTGCGTACTCGTGATTCTCGGCGCGGCAGGCGATCTTGCGCTGCGCAAGTTATTTCCTGCGCTCTACAATCTCGACCACGACGGTCTGCTGCCCGATCCCTTCGCGGTGGTCGGACTTGCGCGCCGCGCGATCGATGCCGCAGCCTTCCGGGCGATGGTGCGCGAGGGCGTCGACCGGCATTCACGTCGAGCTCCCGAGGCCGAGACGTGGGATCGTTTCGCGCCGCGCATCCACTACGTCGAGGGCTCGTTCGACGACCCGGTCGCGTTTGCCGCGTTGCGCGGGCGCCTGGAGGCAATCGAGGCCGCGAGCGGGACCGAGTCCGAGTGGATATTCTATTTGTCGGTACCACCGACCGCGATCGTCGCCTGCGTGAAGGGGATGTCGGCCGCAGGTCTGCTGGTGCCGCGCGGTAGCGGCCAGGTGGGCGCCCGTATCATCGTCGAGAAGCCAGTCGGACGGGACCTGGCCAGCGCGCGTGCGATCAACGACGCCATCGGGTGCGAGATCGACGAAGCACGGATTTTCCGCATCGATCACTACCTCGGAAAGGAGACGGTGCAGAATATTGTGGTGCTGCGCTTCGCCAATTCGATTCTCGAACAGCTGTGGAACCAGAAATACATCGATCTCGTCCAGATCACGGTTGCTGAGAGTGAGGGCGTGGGCACGCGCGCGGGCTACTACGAGGAGGCTGGCGCGCTGCGCGACATGGTGCAGAACCACATCCTCCAGGTGCTCTGCCTGGTGGCGATGGAGCCGCCCTGGTCGCTGGCCCCGGAGGTCGTGCGCGACCACAAGATGGGCGTGCTCAACTGCCTCAGGCCAATGAATGCGGCCGAGGTCGAGCGCAACGTGGTGCGCGCGCAGTACGGCCCGGGCTCGCCGGGCGGGCACGACGTGCCCGGCTACCGGCGCGAGGACCGGGTGCGCCCGGATTCGACGACCGAGACTTTCGTCGGGATCCGCGCCTTCCGGGGGCAGGACGCGTTCGCCGAGCTCGGTGGTCACGTCGAGAGGCAGGGCGCGCTTGCTGACATCGACGATCTCAATGCCCAGAGGCACGTGGG
>SXLG01000105.1 GCA_005777805.1 Pseudomonadota bacterium | reverse complement strand
GTCGAGGAAGCCCAGGCCGCGGTTGGTGTATCGCTTGGCGATCGAGACCACGAGTCGGAGATTGGCCTCGGTCAGCAGCCGCTTGCCCTCGGCGGCCTTCCACTCGCCGCGTTTGATGCGGTCGGCGACATCGAGCAAGGCGGCGCTGCTCATGCCGACCTGACGCTCGACTTCTGCCGTCGCCAGCCGTGCCTCGCGCAGATGGCTCATCCGCGCCACGAGATCGTCACTCGAGAGACGCAGCGCCTTGGCGGTGTTGGTGATCGCCTGTCGCGCCCCCGGCTTGAGTCGTCGCAGGATGGTCTGGAGCTCGGCCTCGTTGCGATTCGAACGTCGGGTCAGCACGCGGAGAATCTCGGCCGGCCGGTCCGCGATCGCGGCGGCTTCCTTGATTTTCTGGGCGATACCGCCGATCTGCTGCGCGCCGAGCGGCAGGGCGGCGAGGGCGGTGCGGATGCGATCGACGAGGGCGGCGTTGCGCTTTCCGAGCTTGCTGGCTTCTGCGGTGGTCTTGCGCCCGCGCGAATCCTGCTGCAGGCGAGTGCGGTCGGCCGCCAGGCGCCGGAGTGCGGGGAGATGTTCGAGAAACGCCTCGGCGCGGGCGCGCGCCCGGTCCTCCGCGCTCTCGTCGCCGCCCTTGTCCTCGTCGTTGTCGCCGAAGAGATCGCGCGCCGACCCCTCGCCGTCGCGGATGCGCTCGCCGAGCGCGATCAGGTACTCCAGCGCCAGCGGAGTCTCGAAAACCGCATCGCGGATCTCGTTCTGCCCGGACTCGATCTGCTTGGCGATCGTTACCTCCTGCTCGCGGTTGAGCAGGGGCACGGCACCCATTTCTTGTAGGTACATCCGGACCGGATCGGAAGTATCGCTCGCGGTGTGACGGGCCGGCTCGGGGTCGCGGCGCGGGGTCTCTTCGCCGCCCCAGGTGTCCTCGCTCTCGGTGAACTCTTCGAGCTCCGGACTCTCGGCATCGACGTCGAGGCCACCGAGGATCGAGATGACGCCGTCGATGTCCTCGCCGCCTTCTGGTGTCTCGCCGGCTTCGCCGGGCTTGGTCGTGGCGGGCTTGGCTGTGGCGGGCTTGGCTGTGGCGGGCTTGGTCGTGGCGGGCTTGGCAGTGGCGGGGGCTTCGCTCCCGCGACGTGGAGGCTTCGCTCCTGCCGGCACCGTCGTGTCCCTCGCTACTGCGGCTGCGGTCTCGGGCTCGTCGGCTCGTCGCGGCGACTTCCGGGCGGCGCTGGTGGCGGGCGCCTTGCTGGCCGTTGCGTCCTTGTCACCGGAGGCCTTCTTGTTCGGCCGGTCGGTTGTCGCCGACGTCGCCTTGGGTTTCGAAGCTTCCACGAGAGGCGGGCCGGAGGCCCGCGCACCCAGGGCTGCCGACGTTGCTTTGCGTTTCGAATCCTTCGGCTTGTTCGAGGTTTTCGTTGCCAAGCGTCGTCCTCGTCGGTGCTTCTGGCCGGCCGCTTCGCGATCGGATCGTCCGAGCGGACGAGCACGGATTTGCGGGCCGGGTGTGTTCGTTACGTCGCTAGTGAGGGGTGGTTTCTCCTGGGGTGTTCCCTCCCGACCGGATTCTTCTCGATGGCCCCGGTGCGTCGCGGGCGCCGGGGTGATGACGAGGGAGCCGTAGTGCCGTGCATGGGAGCAGTCAAGGAGCCGCCACGGCGCCGTTCGAGGGCATTCCGGCGCTCTCGACGATGCCCGATCCAGCGAGGGTCTCCCGTGGGCCGACGACCACCGTGACGAGAGCGTCGGGCCGGAGATGTGCTTGCGCGACCCGCTTTACGTCGGCCGATGACACGGCACGCACGCGCTCCGCATAGGTCGTGATGTAGCCTGGACCGAGGCCGAAGTACTCGATCCGGGCGAAGAGATCGGCCAACTTGGCCGTCGAGTCGAGGCGCAGGGGGAAGTTCCCGGTCAGGTAGTCCTGGGCCGCCGCAAGCTCGTCTGCGGTGGCACCAGTGTCGTGCATGCGCCGGACTTCACGTCGCACTAGATCGATCGCCTGCGCCGTGCTCGCGACCTTGGTTTGAAGAACGATCTCGAAAGGGCCCGGCAGGCGGTTCGGGATGAAGTGGCTGTAGACGCCGTAAGCGAGCCCGGCGCGCGTGCGTACCGTATCGAGCAGCCGGCTCGTGAAGCCGCCCCCGCCGAGGATGTGGTTCATCACCAGCAGCGGGAAATAGTCCGGATCGTCGCGGGAGACTCCGCTCTGGCCGAGGACGACGTTGGCCTGCTCGAGAGGCCGGTCGACGACGACGACGCGCGGCGCGGATGGGGGGAGGGGGGCGGGTCGGGTGTCGGCCCGGTCGTGTGCGGGTGCGGCCCAGTCGCCGAGGAGTCGGCGGGCGTTGGTCTCCATGGTCTGAACTTCGACATCGCCGACAATCACGCAGATCGTGCGTTCGGGCGACATCTCGTCTTCGTGGAAGGCGACCAGATCCTCACGGCGAAGAGCTTTGACGGTCGCGGGGTTTCCCGCGATGGGATGCCCGTAGGGGGCCTGTCCGTAGAGTGCGGCCAAAAACGCGCGGTTGGCGACCCAGCCTGGCTCGTCCTCGGACGCCTCGAGGCTGCCGAGGATCTGCCGGCGGATACGCTCGACCTCCTCGGGCGGGAAGGTCGGTGTCGAGAGGGATGCTGCAACCAGTTCAAGAGCTGTTTCAAAGTCCCGCGCCAGAAAGAACGCCGAGACGTTGATCCAATCCTCGGCGGCGCCGGCCGAGAAGCTGCCGCCGAGCGAATCGGCGAGCTGCGCGATTTCACGCGAAGAGTGCTGGCGCGTGCCTTCGTCAAGCAGTGCCGCGGTGAAGCCGGCGAGCCCGGGGCGCGTGGCCGGATCGACGCGCGCGCCACCATCGACGAGGCACTCGATCGCGACGATCGGCACCGAGCGCTGGCGTGAGAGAAGCAGCCGGAGGCCGTTGTCGAGTGTGATCCGGCGATCGACGGCCGCCGTGCGCGGGCCCGCCGCCGCCGTTGTGGGGTTCGACAGGCAAGCTGCGAGCAGCAGGCCGAGGACCCGGACCCAGCGCCCGAGCGCGCGCCGTGCGGACGCTCGCTCGCCGCGACGGCGCATCGACCCGGCATCCCAAGTCGGCACGAGAGACTCCGAGGTGCCTGCGGACGTTCGGTCGACGCGTGGGTTCATCGCCCCGGCATCCCAAGCCCGCACGATAGAGCCCGATGCGTGTACCGGCGTTCGCCCGGCGTGTCGGTTCATCGACCTGTGGTCTCCACCGTGGCGGGTGTGGTGCGCTCGGGGACGAGGATGCCGATGGTTCGGTTGCGCGCGCCGAGCCAGGTTGCCGCTGCCCGGCGCACGTCGGCGGCATCGACCTCGCGGATCGCGGGCAAGTAGGCGTCGATGCGCCGCCAGTCGTCCATCATCTCCCACGTGCCGAGCAGCATGGCGCGGTAGAACATCGAATCCTGGGCAAAGATCGTCGCCGCCTCCAGTTGCGCCCGCGCCCGCGCGATCTCGGGCTCGGTCGGGCCCTTGTCGGCGAGCAGGGCCACCGCGTCGAGAAGGGCCTTCTCGACGCGGCCGACCTCGACATCGGGCTGCGGCTGGGCGTCGAGCGTGAAAAGCTTGCTGTCGATCGCGGTGGCGTCGTAGCCGGCACTCACGTCCAGCGCGATGCGTTCCTCGCGCACGAGCTTCACCCACAGGCGAGAGCTCTTGCCCCCGGTCAGGACGGTCGCGAGCACCTCGAGGGCCGGGCCGTCGGCGTGAATGAAATTCGGCACCTGCCAAACGATGCTGACGAAAGGCAGCTGCGCCGGCCGGGGGACTTCGATCCGGCGCGGGCCGCGCGGTTCGGCCTCCTTCACCTTCATCGCTGGTGGCACGGGTCCGCGCGGAATTGCGCCGAAGACCCGCTCGATCTTCTGGGCCAGTGCGGCGGCGTCGAAATCGCCGACCGCGATCAGCACGGCGTTGTTGGGTTGGTACCAGGTGTCGTAGTGGGCGCGCAGATCGGCGAGCGTCCAGCTCTGGATGTCGCGCGCCCAGCCGATCACCGGCTGCCGGTAGGGGTGCTCGAGGAACGCGTTGGCCACGAGCGTCTCGCCGAGGAAGGAGACCGGATCGTCATCGACCCGCAACCGTCGTTCCTCGGCCACCACGTCGCGCTCGGGCGCGAATCGCTCCTGCGTCAAGATTAGGTTGCGCATGCGGTCGGCTTCGAGCTCCAGAACGGCGTCGATCCGGTCGGAGGAGAGCTTGGCGAAGTAGGTCGTGGCGTCGTCGGAGGTGAAGGCGTTCTCGTCGCCACCGTTGCGCGCGATGAGGCGCGAGTATTCGCCGTCGCCGAAGCGTTCGGTGCCCTTGAAGAGCATGTGTTCGAGCATGTGGGAGAGGCCGGTCAATCCCGGTATTTCGTTGCGCGAGCCGACCCGGTACCAGATCTGCACGACCGCGACCGGTGCCTTGTGGTCCTCGACCAGGATCATCTCGAGGCCGTTGTCGAGTCGGCGCTCGACGGCGCGACTGGCGTACGTCTCGGCGGCATTCGTGGCGCGGGGCAGCAGGATCAGCGCGGTGGCGACGAGCGCGACGAGGCCGAGGTAGCTCGCCGTGCGGAGTAGAATGCGGCCCGTTCTCATGCCCGACCCGGCTCGGGTGCAGGCGGGCGCCGCCGGCCCGGCCCGTGCATCGAGGCGCGGATCGCGGCGGCAGCGGCGACGGGGTCGCGCGCGTCGCGGATCGGCCGGCCGACCACGAGGATGTCGGCACCGGCGCGCACGGCCTCCTCCGGTGACGCGACACGCTTCTGGTCGCCGACGTCCGCGCCCGCCGGACGGATGCCAGGCGTGAGCACGAGGGCACGTGGCCCGAGCGCCCGTCGCACCGCAATGATTTCGTGCGGTGACGCGACGACGCCGTCCATCCGGCAGGCGCGCGCCAGAGCCGCCAGTCGCTCGACCTGTGCCGTGGCCCCGGAAGGCACGCCCATCTCGCGCAGCGCCGCGTCGTCAAGGCTCGTGAGCACGGTCACGGCAAGCAGGCGCGGCCGGCGCAGCCCCTCGCGGCGGCACGTCCGGCGCAACTCGTCCGTCGCAACGGTCATCATCGCGCGGCCGCCCTGGGCGTGCAGGTCGACGATCTCGACGTCGAGGCGAGCCGCCTGCGCGCAAGCCGCGCCGACGGTGGCCGGGATGTCGTGGAACTTGAGGTCGAGGAAGACCTCGAGTCCGAGCCGGCGCAGCGCACGGACGATCGGCGGTCCCTCGCGGACGAAAAGCTCCTTGCCGACCTTGACCAGGTCGATTGTGCCGCGCAGGCGCCGCGCCAGGGGCAGAGCCTCGCGTCCGGTGGGCACGTCGAGCGCAAAGGCCAGTCGCACAGCCCGCCTCATGTCGCGAGCTCGCGCAGGCGAGCCACGGCGCCCTCGACCGGGATCTCCTCGACCGAACCGTCGTCGCGTCGTCGGACCTCGATGATGCCGCGGGCGAGACCCTTGGCGCCGATGGTGGCCCGCAGGGGCAAACCGATCAGATCGGCATCCTTGAACTTGACGCCCGGCCGCTCGTCGCGATCGTCGAGCAGGGTATCGACGCGCGCCGCGTTGAGTTCGCGGTGGAGGGCCTCGGCGGTGGTGATGACCGCTTCATCGCGCATCGAGACCGGCACGATCTCGACCGCAAACGGTGCCAGTGCGCGGGGCCAGATGATGCCGTCGTCGTCGTGGCTCTGCTCGATCGCTGCGGCCACCGTGCGCGAGATGCCGATGCCGTAGCAGCCCATCTCCAGCGGCCGCGCCTCACCGGCTGCATCGAGTACGGTTGCACCCATCGAGGAGCTGTACTTCGTCCCGAGATAGAAGACCTGGCCGACTTCGATGCCGCGGTGGAGCGCGTAGTGGCCCTCGCCGCAGCGGGCGCAGCCATCGCCGCTGATGGCTTGACGGAGGTCGGCGAAGATCGCGTTATCCCCGAAATCGCGCCCGTGCTCCACGCCGACCAGATGGGTGTCGGCGCGATTGGCGCCGCACGTAGCGCCGCGAATCCCGTGCAGGGCCCGGTCGACGAACACCGGGCCGGCGAGCCCGACCGGACCGGCGAAGCCGACCGGTGCTCCGGTCACGCGCTCGACCGTCGCCGCGTCGGCGAGCGCGAGCGTGCTGGCGCCGCTGGCCGAGCGCAGCTTCGCCTCCGCGAGCTGGTGGTCGCCACGCACCAGAGCGGCCAGCGTCGAGCCGTCCTCGCGCACGAAGATCAAGGTCTTGATGAAGGCCGATTCCGGCAGACCGAGGAAACGCGCGACGTCCTCGATGCGGCCTTGATCGGGCGTGTGGACACTTTCGCGGGCTCGACTCGTACCCGTCGACGCGCTTGGTGCCCGCACCTCGGCTTTCTCGGCGTTGGCGGCGTAGCTGCAGCGCGTGCACGCGGCGATCGCGTCCTCTCCGCTCTCGGCGAGGACCTGAAACTCATGGCTCAGGCTGCCGCCGATCGCGCCGGTATCGGCCTCGACCGCCCGGAAGCGCAGGCCGCAACGCTCGAAGATGCGGCTGTAGGTGTCGAACATCAGGCGGTACTCGCGCTCGGCGTCGGCGCGGTCGATGTGGAAGGAGTAACCGTCCTTCATCACGAACTCGCGGCCGAGCATCAGGCCAAAGCGGGGCCGGATCTCGTCCCTGAATTTTGTCTGGATCTGGTAGAGGTTCCTGGGCAGCTCGCGGTAGGAGCGCAAATCGCGGCGGGCGATGTCGGTGACGAGTTCCTCGTGCGTGGGCCCGAGGCAGAAGTCCCGGTCCTGGCGGTCGCGCAAGCGCAGTAATTCCTTGCCGTAGTGTGTCCAGCGGCCGCTCTCCTGCCAGAGTTCCGCCGGGCAGACCATCGGCATCAGGATTTCCTGGCAACCGACGGCATCGAGTTCACAGCGGACGATGGCCTCGACCCGGCGCAGCGCGCGTAATCCGAGTGGCAGGAAATCGTAGATCCCGCGGGCGACTTGACGGATCATGCCGGCGCGGACGAGGAGCTTGTGGCTCACGGTCTCGGCGTCGGCGGGGTCGTCCTTGAGCGTGGGCGCGAGCAGCGAGGTGAAGCGCACGACGGGTCGCTTAGCGGCCGGGCCGCCAGCCTTCCAGCCACAGGCCGGCCGTGCGGACCGCCCGGAAGTCTTGCGCCGGGGCCTGACGCGGAGCGTGGAGTGCGGCCGCGCGCAGCAGGGGGCATCGCGCTGGTCGTTCGGGCACGAGCCTGGTCGGGCGCGGCTGTCGCGGCGCGAGGGCTGCGACGATTTGCTCTGAGGCCGCCGACGCGGCGGTGGGGCGGGTAGGACGCGAGTGTCGTGGCGCGAGACCATCGATCGGCCCACGATTGTCGGCGAGTCGCTGGTGGAGCGGGAAGGCGCGGCTATCCCGGCGCGAGGGCTGTGACCGTTCGGACGTCGGGCTCCGCCCGCTCCCGAATCGGGCACCTGCCTCGTCGCCAGGGGGAGCGGCGCCAACTGGGCGAGAGGGGTCCTCGCGCTGCCCTCCCGGGTTGCGCATCTGCCTCGTAACCGAGAGAGTCGGGGGCCGGTCCAGGGGCCGGCTCCGCCTTGAACGCCGCTGTCGCATCCGCTCTCCGGGCGAGACTCGCTCGGCTCTGGCAAGCGTCTCCCTTCTGGAGGCGCCGCTTCGAGCAGGCGGGCTTTGCCTCGGCACCCGAGGGGATCGACAGGCTGCCGCCGCTCAGCGCGGCCGAGCTGGCCCGCGACGAGGCCGAGCATGGACCGGCGGGAAGCTGGCGGGATGGCGCCGAGTTCGTTCGCGCCGGGGTGGCGGTACGTGAGCAGCCCCTCGACACGCTGCTCTTCACCGCCGCCGACCTGCGCCGCGAGGCGGCGGCCGGGGCGCGCGCCCTGCGGGCCTGCGGTCTCGAACCCGGTCGACGCGCGACCAACACGCTCCCCGGTGCGATCTACACGCCGGGATCGCTGCTGGTTGGCGATGCGGTCGAAGCCACGGGCTGCCTCGACATGCCGGTTGGACCCATCGCCGACGCCGGCCCGCGCGCCACGGCCTGGGAGTTCTGGGGGCGTGTCGCACCGGACTTCGCAATCGTCGATGTCGCCGGGGCGCGGGATTTCGCTGCCCTTCTCGCGCAAAAGGACACCACCGCGGCGGCTCTTGGACTCGGGGGGATGGCGATCGTGACGGACCTGCGCGATCGCGCCGAGGCGCCGACGCCCGGCTTCGACGTCCCCGTGACCTGCATCGCGGGCCTGGCCGAGTGCTTCGGGATGATGGCGGCGCGTTCGCCCGACGGGAACCACGCCCCGCCACCCGACGAAATCGTGGTTGAAGTGCTCGACGGTGAGCTGCTGCTCACCACCCTGGGGCATTCCGCGGCACTGATCCGCTATGCCCCCGGAGTGCGCGCCCGCCTCTCGGCGGATGGATTCGAAGTGGCGTGAGCGCCGGGCTCGGTTCCCGAGCCCGGGCTGCACGCGGAGACACAGAGGAGAACGCGCCGGATCGAGCGTCCGGTGCGGGGAGGACATGAGTCGATGAACACGATGTGGAAACCCTTGCTTCTGGCCGTGGCGGTCGCGGCCTGTACGCCGCCTGCGCCGCAGGACGCGACCGAGTCGCGCGAACTCGACGAGCCGGCCAAGCCGGCGGCCGCGACCCTGGATTCAGCGGAGGTGGAGAAGCGGATCGACCGTTACTTCAAGGCCTTGGGCCAGATCCCGCCCGGCGTCGAACTCTCGCTGGAGAAGTTCGAGGCGTCGGTGCGCTTGCCCGGCCTGCACGAGGGCAAGATGAAACTCTCGCACGGCGAGCAGACCCAGGAGGTTGCGGTCCTCGTCAGCGACGACGGCCGCTGGCTGCTGGCGACCGAGCCGATCGACCTCTCGGTGGATCCCGTCGCCAAGACCCAGCAGCAGCTCGAGAGTTCGCTCGATTCCAACGACCCCTGGCAGGGCAAGGAAGACGCCGAGATCGTGGTAGTCGAGTTCTCCGACTTCCAGTGCCCCTTCTGTGCGCGGGCCGATGCGCAGGTCAAGGAACTGATGGCGAAGCACGGCAAGGAGATCAAGTTCATCTACAAGCAGTTCCCGCTGGTCTCGATCCACCCGTGGGCGCAGCCGGCCTCCGAGATCGGACTCTGCGTGCTGAAGAACAAGGGCAATGACGCCTACTGGAAGTACCACGTCGGCGTGTTCGAGGATCAGCAGGGCATTCCGGGGGCCGACGCTGCCGCCGCAACCGCGAAGCTGCTGGCACTCGCCGACAAGTCGGGTGCCGATCCGGCCGCCGTCAAGAAGTGCTACGAGGCCCATGAGACCCGCGCCGAGGTCGAGGAGACGCTCAAGCAGGCCGAGGCGCTCGAGGTGAATTCGACGCCGACCGTCTTCGTCAACGGCCGGCGCGTTGCCGGTGCGGTGCCGATCGAGACCTTCGAGCAGATCTTCGCCGAGATTCAGGCCAAGCCCTGACCTGACCCGCGACGGACCCGGGCGGCCGACCCCACATCGGGCGGCCGCCTGGGTCCGCGTCGCGCGGTCCGCGCGCCCGCCCGCCGCGAGCGGGCCGTTGCGCTGCGGCCACCGTCCGCACGGCCGTTGGTGATCTCAGCCCGCGAACCTGGCAGCGGATCCTCGAACCCAGCGGCGTACGACCTTCCCCCGAGGGCGTGCAGACAGCCTTGCGCGGGAGCAAGTTCCGCACAGCGGTGTGATCTCCCCTGACCGGTCGTTTGCATGAGCTCGGAGGGCAACCCAGCCTGTGCAGCAACAGGGTGGCACGTGGAGGGAAGGAACATGAGTCTGGGATCGATCTTGCGCAGCTGGGGGGCGCCTCTGGCTACAACCGTGCTCCTTCTCGGCTTTGCGCTGGGCTGTGGCAGCAGCGGCGACGACGGTGACGACGGTCCCGGACTGGGTGCACCCACACCGATCCCGATCACGGCTGGTCAGGTCACCTTCGTCAACCGGTGTGCGGTCTCGCTGACGCTGAATTCGACCGGCCCCGCGCTCGGAACCCTGAACGCAAACGGCGGGTGGGTGTCCGTGGCCGTCTCGGCGTTCAACCAGGGAAGCCAAAACGTCGTGATGCCCTACCCGAATACCTCGGCGGAGCAGTGCCCGGTCGCCTACTGCGACGGCTGGACGGCGCTCGGCTGCGCGCCGGGCGCGATGCAGCGGGAGGGGTACATGTGGGAGGGGGCCAACGGCACCTTTGCGGCCTACTGCAACCCGAGCCTGAGCGGTCGCGGCATCTGTGCGCAGCAGCAGAACTGCTGCGGGCCCGGCATGGTTCAGGACGGCACTTTCGGCACGACCTGGGAGTTCACCCCGAACGGCGCCAACTCGCTCGACTACCCGGATTTGAGCACGAACTACGGCTCCGGCCCGACGAGCCCGCCTCATCTCTGCCCCTATCCGCTGAACCCCAACGACTGTGTCAGCGCGGCGGCGAACATCTTCTTCAACGTTCCCATCAAGTGGTCGACGAACGAGCCGTGCTCGTTCACCAGCGCACGCACCCAGGTGATGGGCCTTGAATGCCTCACGGCGAGCTGTGCGGACGCATACCAGCATCCGACGGACGACAAGCAGTGCGCTTGCTCGCACAGCGCGAGTCGCGGGTACCTCGTCGAGTTCTGCCCGGCCGGCTCCTCGATGCCCGCGCCGCCACGTTGAGGGAGCGTGAATTTCTCCCTCATCCGAGGAGTCGCGACGGGGCGCTCCTCAAGCCCGGATACAACTATCGATTTATGGTTCAGTGGCGGCCGGTCGGCGCTTCCCGCCACAGCTCGACCCGCAAGCGCGCGAGTTCCCGGAAGGCGCGCAGGATCACGCGCGGGCTACCGCCGGAAGCCGCTCCCGAGGTACGGGGCCGATGCAGGACCGGAACCTGCGCGATCCGGCCGCCGCGGCGCTGCACGCGGGTGAGCAACTCGGTGGAGAAGGTCGCGCCGCCGCAGTGGATCTCGAGGCCCTCGAGAATGTCGCGGCGGAAGAGCTTGAAGGCGCAATCCACGTCGCGCACCGCGAGGCCGAAGGTGAGCCGGACGAGCGCGTTCCACAGGTGCGCGTTGATCCGCCGGATCAAGGGGTCTTGCCGGTTGACGCGCCAGCCGATCACCGCGTCATGGCCCTCGATCTGGGGCAGCAGGGTCGCGATCTGGCGCACGTCGAACTGCCTGTCGCCATCCGTGAAGAATGCGTAGGGCATCCGGCCGGCGGTGAGGCCGCTCCACACCGCGGCACCGTAGCCACGGTTGACCGGGTGGTGGACGACCCGGATGCGCGGGTCGGTGCGCGCCCGCTCCTCTGCTCGCTCGCGTGTCCGGTCGCGCGAACCGTCGTCCACCACGATGATCTCGAACTCTTCGGCCACCTGAGGTAGAGCGGCCAGCAGCTCGTCGATCATCGGGACGACGTTGTCCTCCTCGTTGTGCGCGGGGAAGGAAGCGGAGAGGCCGGACAGACGTGGGCTCGACGGATTCATGCGTGGACAAGAGCGGCGTTGCGGGCCTTGCTGGAGCCCGTGCGCCCACCTGGGGCCTCCAGCTCCTCGATGCCGGGATCGCGACCGCGCTCGCAGCACTCCTCTACGCCGCAGCGAACGACGGCACGTTCATGTTCTTCAACTACCATCTCCACCTCGCCGTAGCGTTTCTGGCGGAGAGGGTCCACGTCGCAGCACCGCCGTCGTGGCTGACCGAATTCGCCTGGGTGGACGGCCGAGCCTACGTTTACTTTGATGCTTTCCCAGCGCTCTTTCTGCTGCCCTGGGCCGCCGTGCGGGGGCTCGAGGTCAACATCGCCCCGATCTGCGTCGGCATCGGCGCCTTCAACGTCGGGGCGACCCGTCTCCTGCTCGCTCGCCTCGGGGTGAGTCGCGGGATCGCCAACGGCACGACGGCGTTGCTCGGGGCGGGCACCGTGCACTTCTGGGCGGCCGAGTACGGCAACACCTGGCTGCTCGCGCAGTTACTGGCGGTTTCGCTTTTGACGATGGCGTGGATGGAGGCTGCGGGCGAGGCCAACCCCTTCCTGCTGGGCCTGCTGGCGGCACTCGCCGCGACCAGCCGCACGCCCGCAGCGCTGGGAGCCCCGTGTTTCCTGTTATTGGCGCTGCGGCAAAGGCCCCGCGTCGGCACCGTCTTCGAGTTCGGTCTCGGTGGCGCCCTGGTCGCGGTGGTGGTCGGGATCTACAACGCCGCGCGCTTCGGCAGCCCCTTCGACAACGGCTACCTCTACGCCAACCAGGCTCTCCTGGCGCCCCCCCACGGTTCATTTTCCTGGCACTACCTCGGCCAGAACCTGTACCACTACTTCCTGCGCGGGCCGGTTTGGGGAGCCGACTTCCCCTGGGTGGGTTTCGACGACCACGGTTTGGCCTTGACGCTGACGACGCCGGCGGTCGTGCTGCTGCTCGGGCGGGGTTTCAGCCGGGGGGCGCCCGATGCAGCTTTCCGCGGGCGCGTGGCGCTCGCCGGCACGGCTCTGATCTTTGGACTCTACCTGATCTACTTCTGGGACGGCTGGCGGCAGTTCGGCAGTCGCTACACGCTCGACTTCACGCCCTTCATGCTGGTTGCCCTCGCCCTGCGCGAGGACGGTCGCGTGCGCCACCGGCTCTTCGTCGCGCTGGTGGCCGCGAGCATCGCGATCAATCTCTACGGCGTCTGGTGGCTGCGTTTCGGGCAGCCGGGCTGAGCCGGCTTGCGCGGCCCGACGTGGCGGGCGAGGGCACAGGTCATCGGCCGGACTCGACGGTCCCACGCGGGCACGCCCGCACGAGGAGACGGAACGCGATGCACTACATCGATGGACCCAGGCCCCGGCTTTTCGCGCATCGGGGCGGTTCGCTCGAAGCCCCCGAGAACACGATCGAGGCGTTCCGCCATGGCCTCGAGGCGGGTTGCGATCGGCTCGAACTCGACATCCACGCCGCGGCGGACGGTGAGCTGGTCGTGATCCACGATCCGACGCTCGAGCGGACCACCGACGGCACGGGCGAGGTCCGCCATCACACCCTTGCCCGGTTGCGCGAATTCGACGCGGGAGCCCGCTTCCTGGCCGCCGACGGTAGCCGGCCCTTCGCCGGTCGGGGCCTGCGCATCCCGAGCTTCGCCGAGGTCCTCGAGGCCTTTCCGCATGTGGCGCTCAACGTCGAGATCAAGCAGAGCGATCCGCCCATGGTGCAGGCGACCTTTGATTTGCTGGCGCACTACGGCGCGCGCTCGCGCGTGTTGTTGGCGGCCGAACATGACGACATCATGGCTGAAATCCGCGCCCGCGATCCCGGCGGGCCGACCGGGGCGTCGACCGGCGACGTGCTGGGCTTCATCGCGGCCTGGGGCGAGGGTCGCCTCGCAAGCTGGCGCGCGCCGGGGCTCGCCTTCCAGATTCCGCCCGAGTTCAACGGTAGCCCGGTCGTGACCGGGGAGTCCCTGGCGCGGATGCATGCCGCCGGGCTCGAGGTCCACGTCTGGACGATCGACGACGCGGCCGAGATGGATCGTCTGCTTGATCTAGGGATCGACGGAATCATGACCGATCGACCGACCCTCGCCGCCGAGGTCTTCCGCCGGCGCGGATTGCGCTAGCGGCGGCGCGAGTTCGCGCGGGCTCAGGATGTGTGCCGCGCGGCGGTACGCTCGCCGCCACGGTGTCCTCCGAACCCGCGCGGGCCTGGGCCGTCTGCCGCACGGCGGTTGGGCGGTGCGGACGGCGCGGCGCCAGCGCGCATGGCAGAGTCCTCGCGACTGCGGCCGCCAGTCGCACCCGGCATTTCGCGGACACGTGGACCTGCGGCGTGCCGGCCCGCCGAGTGCAGCGCCCCGTCCTGCACGGCCGTCCGGCTTGACAGGCTGCGTGCATCTGCTCGTCTCAGCGGATGCCAGGCAAGACCACGGGGATCGGCGCGGACCTCCACGCGTATGTCGTCAGCCACTGCAGCGCGCGAGATGCCGTGCTGGATGAACTGGTCGCCGAGACACGCACCCTCGGCGGCATCTCGATGATGCAGGTCGCCGAGGAGCAGGCGGCCCTGCTCACGTTGCTGGCGCGCCTGCTCGGTGCCCGCAACGCGGTCGAGGTCGGCACGTTCACGGGATTGAGCGCGCTGGCGATCGCGCGCGGGCTGGCACCCGGCGGCCGGTTGCTGTGCTGCGACGTGAGTCTTGAGTGGACCGCGCTGGCCCGTCGCGCCTGGCAGCGGGCCGGCGTCGCCGAACGCATCGATCTGCGCATCGCTCCTGCGGCGGAGACCCTTGCCGCTCTGCCGCCGGATCCGGTCATCGATCTGGCCTTCATCGACGCCGACAAAACCGGTTACATGACCTACTACGAGGCGCTGGTGCCGCGGCTCCGCCCCGGTGGCCTCGTCGTGCTCGACAACGTGCTCTGGGGTGGCAGCGTGATCGATCCGGTCCGCCAGGAGGACGACGTGCGCGCCATCCGTGCCGTCAACGAACGGGTGGCGACAGACCCACGGGTCGAGGCGGTGATGCTGCCGGTCGCAGACGGCATCACGCTCGCACGCCGCCGCGCGCCGGGAGAAATGGATTGACCAAGGGGCGAGGTCGTGGTCGCGACCGCGGACCGGGCATCTCCCCGATCCTGTTGTGCGGGCGCGCCAGTGCGCTGGCACTGGTCGCCGTGACCCTGGCCGGCCTCGCGGGCGCCGGCGCGGGGCGGGTGCCTCCGGGACCTCTGAATCTTGTTCTGATCTCGCTCGACACCCTGCGCGCGGACCACGTCGGCGCCTTCGGCTACGACCAGCCAACCACGCCACGGCTGGATGCCTTCCTGCGCCGGGCGACCCTCTTTCGACGGGCCGTCGCGCAGGCACCGAGCACGATCCCCTCACACGCCTCGCTCCTGACCTCGCTCGATGCCTCGGCGGTAACTACCGGAAAGCAGCTTCGGGAGGATGCCACGACGCTGGCCGAACAGCTCGGTGAGGCGGGCTTCGCGACGTGGGGATTTGTCGACGGCGGCAACATGAGTCGACCGTTCGGATTCGCGCAGGGATTCGACCACTACGAGGATCAGCGCATCGGCGCGGCCGCCCTGGCCGGGCGCGCACTCGCCTGGCTTGACGAGCATCCGGCCGAGCCATTTTTTCTATTTGTGCACACCTACGAGATCCACACGCCCTACACCGGCGATCCTCGCTACACGGCCCTTTTCGGCGAGCCGGGTCGTTTGGATACGACGCCACTCGGGGCGCGCTACTTTCACGCCCTCGAACGCCGGGGCACGCCGGTGGCTGCCGCCGATCTGCGCGAGTTCGTCGCTCGCTACGACGCCGGCATTCGCAAGGCCGACGACGCGATCGGCGAGTTTCTCGAAGGGCTCGAGCGCCAGGGCCTGCTCGAGCGGACGCTGGTCGTGCTGCTTGCCGATCACGGCGAGGAGTTCCTCGAGCACGGTCGCTTCGGACATGTGCAGCTCTTCCTCGACCCGAACCTGCGCGTGCCGCTCGCTTTCCGCGTACCAGGGGTCGCCGCCCGCCGGATCGACCAGACCGTGGAGTTGACGGACGTTGTGCCGACCGTGCGGGCGTTGCTCGGCCTGGTCCCGCTCGCCGGCCTCGTCGGACGCGATCTGAGCGGGGCCATTCTGCGCGGCGCGGCGCTCGATCCGGAGCACGCGGCCTACGCCCAGCTCGGGCAGGCCCGCGGTGCCCACACCGTGGTCCGGGGCCGCTACCAGCTCATGGTCGAGCGCAGAACCGGCACGGCGCGGCTCTACGATCTGGCCGCGGATCCCCGTGGCGCAAGGGATATCGCGGCGGCTCGTCCCGAGCTGGTGGCAGCGCTTCGCCCGCTCCTCGAACGACGTCTGGCCATCGCGGATGCGCGCACGCGCGGCGGAGTCGCCACAGGGCCCCGGCTCGACGCTGGCCTGCGTCACGACCTCGAAGTGCTCGGCTATATCGAGGAATGAATCGTCGAGGCCGGGGTGGGGGCAGGCGAGGCTTGCCCGGCGCGTCGCCGGAGTCGACCATGCGACGCGAGAGGGGGAGGCATGATCCACGAAGGGCAGAGTGCACCGGAGTTTTCCGGTCTGACGGAGAGCGGCGAGACCGTCTCGCTGGCGAGCTTCCGCGGCCGTAATTTAGTGATTTACTTCTACCCGAAGGACGACACCCCGGGATGTACGAAGGAGGCCTGCACTTTCCGTGATCTCGCGGGCGAGATCGCCGCGCTCGGCGGGGCGGTGCTCGGCGTCAGCATGGACACCGCAGCCGCGCATGGCCGCTTCCGGGCGCGCCATGGCTTGAACTTCCCGTTGCTCGCGGACACCGGCGGCCAGATCGCGCACGCATTCGGCGTGGCGCGTCTCGGCAACTGGCTCGGCGACTGGATGCCGGCCCGGCGTGTCACATTTATTATTGACGGTGCGGGCGTGGTGCGGCGCGTGCTGCAGAGCGAATTCGACATGGGTGTTCACGCGGACGGCGCGCTCGCGGCGCTGCGCGACCTTGCCGCCGGCGCGGGCTGAGCGGCGGGTTCGTCAGAGGCACGCGTCGGGCCAGGCTATTCCGGGGCGCAGCTGAGCCCCAGCATTTCGAGCGGGACGTCGGCGAGCGAACTGACCTGCAGATCGGCTGCGGCGAGGCGGGCTTGGTCCATCCCGGGATCGGGCACCGCGAGGCTCTGCATCCCAGCGGCGCGGGCCGCGACGATGCCGGCCGGAGCGTCCTCGACCACGAGGCAGTCCTGCGGGGCGATCCCGAGTTCGGCTGCGGCGACCAGAAAGATGTCCGGCGCGGGCTTACCGCGGATGACGCGCGGGTCGTCGCCCACAACGATGGCGTCGAAGAGGTCGAACCAAGCCGCGTGGCGGCGTGTCTTGAGCTCGAAGAAGTCACGCGACGAGCTGGTCGCGACCGCAGACGGGACGCCGCGGCGGTGCAGAGCGCGGACCAATTCAACGGCACCCGGCATGGGCTCGGCCGTGGCCAGCAACTCATGTAGCCGGGCTTCGCGCTCGGCGAGGTACTGCTCTGGCGTGATCGGCAGCGCGAGCACAGCCACCAGATGGCGCGCCGACTCGATCGCCGGCCGGCCGACCATCTCGGCCTTGATCGACCAGTCGAAGACCCGACCGAAGCGGCCGACAATCTCCTGTGTGACCTCGGTGTAGAAGCGCTCGGTATCGAGCAGGACACCGTCCATATCGAAGATCACACCGCGGACCGGTCGCGAGAGAGCCATGCCGGGTCGGTAGCAGGCCCGACCTTGGCCCGGCAGCAGCCCTCCGTCGTCGTGGGCGCGGCGGCTCGGTCCCGACTCGATCCCGACGGTGCCTTGGTAGGCTGGCAGCAGCCGTCCGTCGCGACGCGCATGGCGTCGAGTGTCGCGAACCAGGCCATCCACACGCGCGGGGCCGGCCGCACCCGTCTGTCGCAGTGAGCGCCGTGGCAGGGCTCCCCCGGCGAGGACGGGTTCCGCTCGCTCGCGACGGTTGCGACGAGCCCTGAGGCGTTGGCGCCATCGTTGGGCGAGCGCGTCCGTCGCGTCCCGCACCTCGCGACGGTCGCGATGAGCCGTGCCGCGTTGGCGCCGGGGCGACACGGAAGGCCCGATGCGCTAACACCGGGGCCGATGAGCGTCTCTCGTTTGAGCTTCTCCGGAGGCGCGCGCTCGGCCGGCTTGCGCCGGGCGGCCGCGCTGGTCGTGGTCGGACTCGCGCTCGGGACGGCGGTGCCGGCCCGGGCAGTGATCGTCAATCGCATCGTCGCGACGGTCGATGGCGAACCGATCACGCTCTACCAGCTCGAGATCTACCTGCGGCAGAATGCCGGCGGAGCCACGCTCAACGGGCTCTCGAGCGAGGACCGGGAGAAGGTCCTGCGGGCGCTGATCGACGACACGCTGATCCGCAAGGAGAGCCGAGCCCTCGGACTTGGCGTGTCGCGCGCTGAAATCGACGCCTACATCGACCAGATCAAGAAACAGAACAACCTCGATGACGAGAAGCTGGTGCAGGCCCTGGCGCAGCAGGGTCTCGGCATGGACGCCTACCGCGAGCAGATCGCCAAGGAGATGCTCAAGCAGCAGGTGATCGCCAAGCAGATCCGACAGAAGGTCGCGATCTCCGAGAAGCAGGTCCAGAGCTGGTACGACGAGAACAAATCGCAATTCGCGAACGCCTCGGCGGTCGAACTCGATCAGCTCTGGTTCACGCCGAAGGAGGGCATGAGCCAGGCCGATCTCGGGCGGATGGTCGAAGGCGCCAAGGAGGCTTTCGTCCGTCTGCAGCGCGGCGAGAAACCCGCTGCGGTGGCGGCCGAGCTGGCGGCGCGCGGTATTCCGGTCGAGGCGGTCGATCTCGGCTGGATCCGACCCGGTCAGATGCTGCCGGAACTCGAGCAGGTCGCGTTCGCGCTGCGCAAGGGCCAGGTCGGGCCCCCGGTGCAGAGCCCGGCGGGCCTTCATATTCTGGCTGTACGTGACGTCGAGGCGGCGTCGTATGTGCCGTTCGATCAGGTGCGCGAGCAGATTCGCGAGCGCCTGAACGCGCAGGAGGTCCAGCATCGTTTCGAGGGCTGGGCCGAGAAGGAACTGCGCGAGGGGCACGCGATCGACATCCGACCGGCACCAACCACGACCGGGACCTGATGCCGCGGCGTGCCGCCGCTCTGGCGCCGCGGGCGGATCGGCAGCATCGTCCACCCCTGATCGCCGTGACGCTCGGCGATCCCACGGGCGTCGGACCCGAGGTGGCGCTGCGTGCGCTGGCGCTTGCCCCGGCTTCGGCGGCGGAGCGGATCGCGTTGTTGATCGGTGATCTGGCCGTTGCCGAGGAAGCGCGCGAGCGGCTTGGGCTCGATATGCGCATCGAGCGGGTCGAGTCGCCGGCGGCGGCGCGTGAACTCGCGCGGGCACGCGACAAGCAGGTGATTGCTCTGCTGTGTCCGCCCGCTGCCGCGCCGCTGGCACGCACCGAGCGAAGACCGGGCCGACCCAATCTCGCGGCGGCCGGGGCGGCTTTCGCCGCGGTTGCGACGGCTGCTGGGCTCGCGCTTGGCGGCGAGGTTGCGGCGATCTGCACGGCACCGCTGGCCAAGGAATGGCTGGCCCGCGCCGGTCTCGCGCGTACGGGGCACACCGAGATCCTGGCCGGACTGGCCCGTGCGCCGCGGGTGCGGCTGATGATGGTGGCCGATGAGTTGCGTGTCGTGCTGGTCACGTCCCATCTGGCGCTACGCGACGTGGCGTTGGCACTGCGGCCGCGCAACGTTCTGGAGACGATCGCCGTGACCGATGCGCATCTGCGCAAGTGGTGGGGAATCGCACGGCCGCGTATCGCCGTCGCCGCGCTCAATCCCCACGCCAGCGACGGCGGGGTCTACGGCGACGAGGAAGCCCGCGTGATCGCGCCTGCCCTGCGGCGTGCCCGCGCGGCGGGCATCCGCGCCGAGGGCCCTTTTCCCGCCGATGCGCTCTTCTCCGCCATGGGTCCCGCGTGCGACGGTGTGGTCGCCATGTACCACGACCAGGGGCTCATCCCGATCAAACAGCGCGACGTGCACCGGGCGGTCATCGTCACCATCGGGTTGCCATTCGTCCGCACGTCGCCCGACCACGGCACGGCCTTCGACATCGCCGGCCGGCGGCCGGCCGATCCGCGCAGCATGCAACATGCGCTCGAACTCGCCGTCGGGCTGGCGAGGCGAGTAGCCGGGCAGCAGAGCCGTCCGGCGGCCCGGGCTCGACTTTCCGCCCGGTGATCGCGAACAGGGTTTCCTTGATGAAGCTCAATCCGACCATCTTTCGCGAGTACGACATCCGCGGCATCGCCGAGGAGGATTTCGACGGTGCTTTCGCGCGGACGCTCGGGCGCGCCTTCGGCAGCCGGGTCGTTCGGGCGCGCACGGGGGGGGGCCGCCCGACCATCGCGGTCGGCCGGGACTATCGCCCGACCTCGCCGGGTTACGCGGCGGAGCTGATCGCGGGCTTGCGCGAATCCGGCGTCGACGTACTCGACATCGGCCCCTGCCCGACACCACTCCTGTACTTTGCGCTGCACGAGCTGCCGGTCGACGGCGGCGTCGAGGTGACGGCAAGCCATAATCCGTCGGAGTTCAACGGCTTCAAGCTCTGCCTGGGCAAGCAGGCGCTGCACGGCGAGGCCATCACGTCGCTGTGCGCGGAGATGCAGAGCGGCGATTTTACGAGCGGGGCCGGAACGCTCGGGGAACGCGACGTCGCGACGCCCTATCTCGCTTTCTGCCGGGAGCAGTTCGGCACCGTGCCGCGGCGCCTCAGGGTCGTCTGTGATGCCGGCAACGGAGCCGGCGGGGTGCTCGCGCCGCAGATTCTGCGGGCGCTGGGTTGCGAGGTGGTCGAACTTTATTGCGAGCCCGACGGCACCTTCCCGAATCATCACCCCGACCCGACCGTGCCCGAGAACCTCGTGGACCTGATCGCCGAGGTGGCAGCACACCACGCCGATCTCGGCGTCGCTTTTGATGGCGACGCCGATCGGATCGGCGTGATCGCTCCGGGTGGGCGCATCCTGTGGGGCGACGAACTGCTCGTGATCTTCGCCCGCGAGATCCTGTCGCGGCGGCCGGGCGCGGTCGTGATCAGCGAGGTCAAATGCTCGCAGCGACTCTTTGACGACATCGCCCGTCACGGTGGCCAGGCGATCATGTGGAAGGCTGGCCATTCGCTCATCAAGGCCAAGATGAAGGAGACCCGGGCGGCGGTTGGCGGCGAGATGAGCGGTCATATGTTCTTCGAGGACCGCTTCTTTGGTCACGACGACGCCATCTATGCGGCCGCTCGCCTGATCGACATCATCGCCCGCTCCGGCGGTGGCGTGCTCGATCTGCTGGCCGGCTTGCCCGAGGCGCACACCACGCCCGAGCTGCGCGTGGACTGCCCTGATGCTCTCAAGTTCGAGGTCGTCGAGCGCGTGCGCGAGCGGCTGCGCCGCGACCACGAGATCGTGGATGTCGATGGCGTGCGCGTGAAGTTCGAGCACGGTTGGGGTCTGGTGCGGGCCTCGAACACGCAGCCGGCCCTGGTTCTGCGCTTTGAGGCAACCACGCCGGAGGCACGCGACAACTACCGTGTCTGGCTCGAGGGGGTGGTCACGGAGGAGCGCGCGAAGCTCAGCTAAGCACGGGTCCCCGTCGCGTCGCTGGGGATCCGGCCCCGCGGCGGCGGCTGCTTCAGCCAAGCGCGGGCAGGCATTCGCGCATCCAGGCGGCGATGGCGCGGCCGATCTCGGGGCCGGAGTCCTCCTGGATGAAGTGGCTACCGGGTACGGTCACCTCGCGTTGTACAGGCCACGAGCGGCAAAATTCGCGCTGGGCGCCGGTCAGGATCGAGCCGGGCTCGGCGTTTACGAAGAGCTTGGGCACGTCCGCTGCGCTGAGCCAGTCGGCGTAGTCACGCACGATCGCCACGACGTCTGCCGGCTCGCCGTCGATCGGGATCTGCCGCGGCCAGCTCAGCGTGGGGCGACGGCGCTCTCCGGCTGCGAGGAAGGGCCGGCGGTACTCCGCCATTTCCTCCTCGCGCAGCGGGCGCAGGATCGAGGCCGGCAGCACGCGTTCGATGAAGCTGTTCTTGTCGAGGATGAGCGCTTCGCCCGCCGGCGAGCGGAAGGACTGGAAGATCTTCCGCGCGTTCTCGGGCCACTCGGACCAGGTGAGCGGCCGGACGATGCCCTCCATGTAGGCGATGCCGCGGAGCCGCTCTGCATGACGGCGCGCCCAGTGGAAGCCGAGCGCCGAGCCCCAATCGTGCAGGACCAGCGTCACGTCCCGCTCGACGCCCAGCGATTCGAGGAGTGCATCGAGGTAGCGACGGTGTTCGACAAACGAGTAGCGCTCGGGTCCGCCGTCCCCGAGCGGCTCGGAGTCGCCCATGCCGATCAAATCGGGGGCGATGCAGCGGCCGAGTCCGGTGAGTTCCGGGATGACGTCACGCCAAAGATAAGAGGAAGTCGGATTGCCGTGCAGCAGGACGATCGGCGCCCCCGCGCCGGATTCGACCCAGCTCATGCGGTGACCGAGCACCTGAGTCGAGCGCTTCGTGGTTCTGGGGGCCATGTTGGGCAGATCGTCGATCCCGATTGATCAGGCGACCGGTTCGCCCGCCACGATGGGTGCGGGGTGATCCAGTACGCAACGACTGCCGCTGTAGATCGAGACCATGCAACGGTTGCAGTGCACGCAGTTGCCCGAGGTTGCCTCGCCCGCCTGCATACGTGCGATCAGATCGGGCTCGCGCAGGAGAGCGCGTCCCATCGCGACGAACTGGAAGCCCTCGGCCATGGCCCGCTGGATGGTGTCAAGGCGATTGATCCCACCGAGCAGAATGAGGGGCATCTTCACTGCGGCGCGAACCGTGAGCGCCATGTCGCGGAAGTAGGCTTCCGCGAAGGGGTAGGCCGGCATGAAGCGTTTGCCGAACATGCGGAAAGCGAGGCGTCGCAGCGGCGGCAGGACACGCGCGAAGTCGGCGCGCGGTGCGTCGCCGCGGAAGAGGTACATCGGGTTGGCCAGCGAGCTGCCGCCGGTGAGTTCGAGCGCATCGAGTGCGCCATCGGCTTCGAGCATGCGTGCGAATTCGGTGCTCTCCGGTGGTCGCAGCCCACCCGGAACGCCGTCGTGGAGGCTCACCTTGGCGGTGAGGGCCACCTGCGTGCCGATCTCGTCGCGCACCGCCCGCACGATCCGCCGCGCGAAGCGTGCCCGGTTCTCGAGCGATCCGCCGTAGGCGTCGCGTCGCGTGTTGAAGCGCGGGCTCAGGAAGGCGCTGGCGAGATAGTTGTGGGCGAGGTGGATCTCGATGGCGTCAAAGCCAGCTTCTTTGAGCAGCCGGGCGCCGTGCGCATGGTCGCCGACGATGCGGTCGATATCGGTCTCAGTGCAGGCGCGCGTGGCGCGCATCGACATCGGGTTGAAGGAGCGCACGGCCCCGAGTGCCGGGGCGCCGTTGGAGGCCGCGTTGGCGACCGGGCCGGCGTGGCCGATCTGGCCCGAGATGGCCGCCCCGCGCGCGTGTACGGCTGCGGCGAGGCGGGCGAGACCCGGCACGGCTGCAGGCCGGAGCCAGATGCACGCGGCGTGGGTGCGGCCCTCGGGCGCGACCGCGAGGTAGGCGACTGTGGTCATGCCGGCACCGCCGGCGGCTACGCGCTGGTGGAACTCGATCAACTCGGGCGTGACCAGCGCGCTCGGGACGACACCCTCGAAGGTCGCTGATTTGATGATGCGGTTACGCAGCGTGACCGGCCCGAGCCGCGCCGAGGCGAAAGGGTCTGTCACGCTGCGATTTCCCGGGGGCCTCGAGCCTGAACCTACTGCAGGGTGACCACGGCGTTGGGGGTGCAGGCGGCCCCGACGCCACCGCTGTTGCTGCCCTTGCGGTTGTCGCCGGCGGAGCCCAGCGTTCCGAGGCCGATGCAGTTGAACGCCTTCAGGTTGTTGTAGAAGCCGCTGTCCGTCAGCCGAATGGTCGCCGTGTCGCGCGTCTCGACGGCGACATCGTTGCCGGTGAAGCTCGAGCTCTCGACGTTGACGATGCCGCTGCGCGCGAGCACGCCGATGTCCGAGTTTTGGGTGATGGTCGAATCCGTGACGTTGGTGAAGCCCAGCCTGTTGTCGAGTGCTGTGCCCGTGTTCTTGATCATCACGTTCCGGAGGGTGGTGTCCAGGCGGGTGACACCTAGCGTGGGATTGATATTGACGCCGACGCCCGCGTCCGCGATCGTCGAATCCTGGATGACCAGCGAACTGGTGGTACCCGCCGCCACCGCGACGTCGACGCCGGCGTTGGTGAAGCCCGTCAGGGTACAGTTCTCGATCGAGAGGGCGCCTCCCGCAAGAAAGCGGACGCCGTTGATGCCCGTTGCGGCGCCGGTTCAACGGGTGCCAGGAGATCCGCACTAGCCAAATCTTCAAACAGACTCGAGGCCGTCGCATTTTCCACCTCCAGCTCTGACGCTGAAATCGATGTGAGCCCGAATTCCTCGACAACCGCTGGAACATCTCCTGGTTCGGCTGGAGTCATTGACAAGGTCACCCCCTCGCCGGACAAAAGCACCCGGGTTTCGAGGAATTCCAAGTCAAATTGTGCTCGAACGCTCATTGAACGGACAAATCCATGCTGGGGTCGTCCAAGCTGGCCGGGATAACAGACCCCAAATCGTTCGCACCAGTCGCAAAATACCTCGATCAGCCAGCTGGATTACTTGGGTGAGTGCAACGCTGTCGGGCGTTTATGCACAAACATCTGCCCCAGTGCCAGCTTAAGTTAACAATTCCATGCAATCCTCCTCGCCGACTTCATAAAGGCTTCAAACGCGGTCCCGCTTCAAATATTTGACGCACACGTTCAGGCACAGGATTGGATCAGTGCAACTCCCACAATCACTACGACTCGACAAGCGTGGGCAGGACCGCCACGTTCCGCCCACAAAATGGCGTCCAAACCTCTCGTCATCGCCGGTCGTTCCTTCGATTCACGGTTGTTCCTGGGCACGGGCAAGTTTCCATCGCCTGAATCCATGCGCGACGCCTTGAGTGCTTCCGGCACTCAGATGGTCACCGTGGCTCTCCGCCGGGCGGACCTCTCGGGCCGGAAGGATCCGTTCGCCAATATCTTGGAATTCATCGATCCGAACCGCTATCTCATCCTCCCCAACACGAGCGGCGCCATGAACGCCGAGGAGGCCGTCCGACTGTCCCGACTCGCCGCTGCCGCCGGACTGCCCAAATGGATCAAACTCGAAATTCACCCCGATCCGCGCTACCTGCTTCCCGACCCCATCGAAACCCTCAAGGCCGCCGAGCAACTCGTGAGCGAGGGGTTCACCGTGCTGCCCTACATCAATGCCGATCCTGTCTTGGCCAAGCGTCTCCAAGAAGCGGGCACCGCCACCGTCATGCCGCTGGGATCTCCCATCGGTTCCCACCGCGGACTCCAAACGCGGGATCAATTACGGATCATTATCGAACAGGCCATTGTCCCGGTGGTGATCGATGCCGGAATTGGCGCGCCCAGCCACGCCGCTGAAGCCATGGAACTCGGAGCGGATGCAGTTCTGGTAAATACTGCGATCGCCGTGGCTTCCGATGCCAACCGAATGGCAATCGCCTTTAAGATGGCCGTTGAAGCCGGCAGAGCCGCCTACGAGATCGGAATGGGAGTCCCCTCGGAGTTGGCTAACCCGAGCAGTCCACTGACCGGCTTTCTCAATGGACCGCTCGTTTGATTCCGCCTCGAGGTTGACCTGGGCACATCCCCTTGTTTTCTGGAATCTCTCCGCCTAATCATTCAATCACATGGCCACGTTGCCGTTGAACCGTGTCGAATCGCTGCTCCAGGCAGCTGCCAAGAGTCACATTGTGGTGGTGGGCGATGTGATGCTGGATCAATTCATTTGGGGCCGTGTCACCCGAATCTCTCCCGAGGCGCCTGTGCCCGTGGTGGAATTTGAGCGGGAGAGTTTCATGCCCGGCGGCGCCGCCAATGTGGCACGAAATCTTACCGCACTGGGATCACGGACCGACTTGGTCGGGGTCGTCGGCCGGGATTCAGCACGGACCCAGTTGCGACGGCTTCTTTTGAAGCACCGCATCGGATGCCACGGGTTGGTGACCCTCAAGGATCGGCCGACGATCACCAAAACTCGGATTGTCGCGGGTCAGCAACAAATCGCTCGACTGGATCGGGAGGCGCGCGGTGAATTGGACTCCGAGGTGGCGACAGCACTCCTCAAACAGATACAACCATGCCTCCGCACGGCTTCCGCTGTCATTGTGGGTGATTACGGAAAGGGGGTAGTCACCCAACCCTTGTTGGATGCACTCAGCCAACAGTGCCGAACCGAGGGCAAATGGCTGAGTGTCGACCCCAAACCCGTTCATCACCTCAATTTGCGTGGACTGTCGTTGATCACACCAAATCGCAAGGAAGCCTTTGAATTGGCCGGGCTGACAGACACGACTCGAAATAGCAACCCCTTCAAGGACCGGCAGCTGCTTCGCGTCGGCGACAAGCTGTTCACCGAACTCTCCCCCGCCCTGCTCCTGATCACGCTCGGCGAATCCGGCATGCTACTCTATCACCGAGGAGGCCAGCCGTTCCATATTGATACCGTGGCCCGGGAGGTCTTCGATGTCAGCGGCGCCGGGGACACGGTGATCGCCACCTTCACGCTGGCCATTGTCGCCGGTGCATCGCCCCTGGAAGCAGCAATTTTTTCCAATCATGCCGCGGGGGTCGTTGTGGGCAAAGTCGGGACGGCCACGGTTACTCCGGAGGAACTGCGGATCAGCTTCGGTGCCTCTGGAGTGATCAAATCCCTATGAACGACGTGTCGCGGTCGCGCCGAGCGGTTTTCCTGGACCGAGATGGAACGATCAATGTCGATCGCCATTACCTGTGTGACGCGGAGAAATTTGAATTGATCCCCGGGGTTAAGGAAGCCCTGAAGCGCCTTTCAGATGCCGGCTTCCTATTGATT
>SXLG01000104.1 GCA_005777805.1 Pseudomonadota bacterium | reverse complement strand
TGGGCGGCGTCGTCTCCCGCCTCATCGAGCGCAACACCACGATCCCGGCAGCCGCACGCCAGGAGTTCACCACCGCCGTGGACGACCAGACCCACGTCGAGATCCATGTCCTGCAGGGCGAACGCGAGATGGTCGGTGACTGCCGGAGTCTCGGCCGCTTCCGCATCCCGATCGCGCCGGAGCTGGCGGGGTTGCCCCGGATCGAGGTCACCTTCCTGATCGACGCCAATGGAATCCTCTCGGTTTCAGCGCGCGACCAGCGCACCGGCACCGAGCAGTCGATCGAGGTGAAGCCGAGCTACGGGCTGACCGACCAGACGATCGAATCGATGCTCGAGGAGTCCTTCGATCTGGCCGAACAGGACTTCACCGCGCGTCAACTCGCCGAATCGCGTGTCGAGGCTGAATCGCTGCTGCACGCGCTCGACCGCTCGCTGGCCAGCCAGGCCCACCTCCTTCTCTCCGGGGAGAGGGAGCGCATCGCGGAGGCCACAACGGCGCTCGGGGAGGCGTGCAAACAGGAGGACCACAATTTGATTCGCGACCGTATCGAGGCCCTCAACGAACTCTCGACGCCCTTCGCGCATCGGATCATGGACGCATCGATCCACCAGGCGCTCGGGTCCCGCTCGGTCGAGGAGATTGCCGGGCGATGAAACACAAGGTCACCTTCCTGCCCTCGGGCCGCACCGTGGAGGTCGACGAGGCCAACTATCCGCTGGCGGACGACGGCCGGCCGGGCTCGATCCTCGACATCGCCCTGTGGGCCGGAGTGGACCTGGAGCACAACTGCGGCGGCAACTGCGCCTGCACGACCTGCCACATCATCGTGCGAGAGGGCGAGCAAAACCTCTCGCCGATGGAGGAGGACGAGGAGGACCGTCTCGATCTGGCCCCCGGCCTCACGCCGCACTCGCGGCTGGGCTGCCAATGCGTGGTGCGTGGGAACGTGGTGGTGGAGATCCCGGAAATCTGAACCTCCACCGGGCGGCCATTCGGCCCGGCGGGGAAGCAACCAAACCGGATGGGCAGGCCCGCCGAGATCCTGCTAGTTTGGCCCAAGGAACCTGCCGCCGAGGCATGGACGGAAGCGAGTCCTCCCCGGGGTAGACCGAGAACCGATCGATGTCATTGATGCAGATCAGCCGGCGAGTGGATTATGCGCTCCGCGCAGCGATTCATCTCTCTCGGCAGGTGCCTGAGCGGGCGACCTCGGTCGCAGAGATGTCGCGCCTCGAGGCCATCCCGCGGAAGTTCCTCGAAAAGATCATTCAGGATCTGATCCATGCCGGCATCGTCGTCTCCCGCCGCGGCGCACACGGCGGGTACGCGCTGAGCCGCCCGGCCGAGCGAATCTCCTTCCGCGAGGTCATGGAGGCCGTCGAGGGACCGATCACCCTGAACGTCTGCGTCGGCGACCCCCACGCCTGCTCCCTCACCCTCGGCTGCAGCATGCACCACGTCTGGTCCGAGGGGCAGCGGCGTTTGGTCTCGCTCTTCGAAGAGACCAAGCTCTCCGCTCTGGTGGCACCGCTCGGTCTTTCATCGACCCATCCCGCCCGCACGGAGATCGGCTCGGCCTCGGCCGCAGAATAGCCCCGTCCTCCTCGGCGAGGCCACGGCCTTGGCCGGGGAAGGACCGCGCCAGCCGAAGCTTGGCCCAGGCGTGGGGTCGGAACGCTTCCCCGCCTGCGAGCCGTCTTGCCCGCAACCCCGAATGCCGCAGAGGGTCGGGGCCCGGCGCGGGCCTCGGAGTGAATGCCTCCTGCGGCCGGCCGTCCAAGGGCCATGGACTACTCCGTACTGTCACGCGAGGATCCCACCCACCAGCTAATCGAGCCGGATGTCGTCACGCCGGAACAATTCATCGACATGCTGTCCGGTTCCGCCAGGCAGAGCGGCGAACGGCGGCTCTTTGCCGCGGTGCTGATCGAGGCGGTCGAGACCTTCCACAAGAACGCGTTCGCGGATCTGCCCGATACCCGGGCGGCCTTCCGGGAAGTGAGAGAGTGGTTGGACCACCACGACGATCCGGGGCTCTTCGCTTACGAGACGGTCTGCGGCGTGCTCGGCATCGACCCGACCTACTTGCGCGAGGGGCTGCACCGCTGGCTGGACGAGAACCGGGCCGGGCAGCCCCGAATCTCAGCGCGCTTCCTCGGCGACCAGCGCCGACGCCTCCACCGCGCCGCCTGATCGGCGACGAGACGAGCGGCGCAAGCGAATACGCGCTCGTGTTCCGGAATCTCGCCCGTCCGCGCCGCCTGATCGCCAACAAGACGAGCGGCGCCCTCCGGGCTCGGATTTTGGCGGGGAGGGACCGGGGCGATCCCGCGCTTTGCCGTTGACCGAACCCGGTCGTTCCTCGATACATCGGCGAGAGATCCCCGTGCCCGTCCACAACTATCCGCCCTGCCCTGAATGCGGCGAAAAGCTCATCCGCAAACCGGCGGGTTGCTGTCCGGCCTGCGGCGCCGAGGTCACGGCCTTCGTCGCGCGGGAACGTCAACGCGAGACGCGCATCGAGAAGGTGGTGGCGATCGTCGGCACCGCACTGATGCTGGGCGTGCTCGTGCTCGGCGGTGGGCTCGGCGTCGTCGAAGGCCTCCTCGCGTACGCGATCGGCGGTGCAGCGGTCTGGACTCTCGCCCGAGGCACATTCTACGGCCGTGACGACCCGGCCTGAGGAGCCCCCATGTACGGCCTCGTCAATCAGGCAGTCCGGAAGTTGATCCTGCACGAACACGGCCCCGAGACGTGGGCCACGATTCGCCGCCAGGCCGGTTGCGAAGACGACGATTTCGTCACGATGCAGCCGTACCCCGACGAACTGACCTATGCCTTGGTCGAGGCCGCCTCCGCAGCTCTGGGCGCGCCTCCGGAGGCCATCCTGCGGGAGTTCGGACGCTACTGGGTGCGCTTCGCCGCGGAGACCGCGTACGGCCATCTCATGAAGGCCGCTGGAAACTCGGTGCGCGACTTTCTCGCCAACCTGGACCATCTTCACGCGCGGGTCGGGCTGAGCTTCCCGGAACTGCGTCCGCCGCAGTTCCGCGTCATCCCCGAGGGACCGAACCGAATCCGTCTCCAATATTTTTCCGAACGCGCGGGGCTGGCTCCCTTCGTGATCGGTCTCGTCGAAGGTCTCGGCCAGCGATTCAACGAATCCATCCAGGTCTCGCTGGCCACACCCCGGGATCAGGACCACGCTTGCGACGAATTTCTCGTGGAGTTCGCGGCAAGGTCGAACGCATGACGGCCAGTGGCGTGGGGATCCCGACCGAGCGCATGGCCGAGGTCTTCCCCTTCCATGTGGCCGTCGGCACGGACCTGCACATCGTTCAGACGGGCCCGATCATCCAGCGATTGGTCCCGGAGATCATCGCTGGCGGCAGCCTGACCGACCACTTCGTCATCCGGCGACCGAGCGGCGTGTCCTTGTTTTCGGACATCTGCGCCCGCACGGACGGACTGTTCATCCTCGAGGCGCGACGCCGGGTCTTGCTCCTGCGCGGGCAGATGGTCCGGCTCTCGGAGTCGATCGCGATGTTCCTCGGATCGCCGTGGGTCACTTCGATGTCGGAACTCGAGAACCTCGGCCTCTCCCTGCACGAGTTCGCGATCCACGACCCGATCGCGGACCTCCTCGTCCTCTTGCAAGCCAAGGATCGAGTGCTCGCCGACGCCCAACATCTCGCCGAAGAGCTGCGTGCCTCACGCCGTATCCCCCACGACGGCTGAGGTACGGCTCGCGCGTGGCCCCTCGTCTAGGCGGGGCCGCTCACGAGCAGAACATCACGCACGAGTTCGGCGAGAGAGTCGACTTCCATCTTGGCCATCACCCGGGCGCGGTGGATCTCGACCGTCTTTTGACTGAGCCCGAGATCCTCGGCGATCTGCCGGTTCGCCCGGCCGGACACCACAAGGTTCATGACCTCGCGTTCACGCGGTGTCAGCTGAGCCGCGCGACTCTCGACATGCGCACGGCGAGAATCGCTGGCGCTCTCGGTTCGATCGCGCTCGATCGCCTGCCGGACCCGGTCGAGGAGAAGCTGGTCGCTGAAGGGCTTCTCGATGAAATCGATCGCGCCGGCACGCATCGCCCGCACGGCCACGGGCACATCACCATGGCCGCTGATCATGATCACCGGCATCCCGACTTCTCGCCGCACCAGCTCCGCTTGCAGGTCCAGGCCGCTCAGGCCCGGCATCCGCACATCGAGGACGAGACACGATGGCCGGATCCGCTCGAGCACTTCGAGGAACCGTCCGGCCGATTCGAAGGTGCGAACCTCGAGATCGACCGACTCGAGGAGCCAGCGCAGCGAGTCCCGCATCGCGGGATCGTCATCGACCACGAAAACTGTTCCCTGGGCGTTCATTACAAAATCTCTCCAAAGATGGGCAGAGCCATACAAAATACAGCCCCGGTGGGGGAATTGGGCTGGACCCAGAGGCGGCCCCGGTGGTTCTCCACGATCGTTCGGCTGATGGAGAGCCCCATGCCGAGACCGGTTCGTTTCGTGGTGAAGAAGGCATCGAACACCTTGTCGACGAGCAGGGGTTCGAGCCCCGGCCCGGTATCAGCGACGGAGATACGCACCCGCTCGCCATCGATGGCCGTGGACAGCGTGATCCGGCGGGTGCCGTCCCAACCCCGAAGCGCCTCGATCGCGTTCCGGAGCAGGTTCAACACCACCTGCTCGATCTGGACCAGGTCGATCAGGACGTCCGGAATCTCCGCGGCGAGATCGAAACTGACCTCGATCCTCAGATCACCGAACTCGGCCTCGAGCAGGTCCGCGGTGGCCCGCAGCGCGGCGTTCAGATCGACCCGTTCGCGGTCGCCGTCCTCGCGCCGCGACAAGCGCTTCAAACGGCGAACGATCTCGCTCGCCCGCATCGCCTCGCGAGAGATGTACCCCAGGGCCTGCTTCACGCTCTCGAGGTCCGCCTCCGCCGATGCGAGCCGGCGCAGCGAGCCGTTGGCATAGTTCACGATCGCGGCGAGGGGCTGATTCACCTCATGGGCGATGCCCGCCGCCATCTCGCCCAGTGTCGCGAGCCGCGTCGCGTGCGTCAGCGCCGCCTCACGCTCGCGGATCTCCTCGCGGCTGCGCCGCACCTCGGTCACGTCCTCGACCATCTCGAGCACCGGGATCCCCGCCAGCGCCGTCAGCGTGACCGATACCCAGCGGACCTCGCCCCCCGGCCGCAACACGCGCCGCTGGATGCGAAACCCATCCACCTGGCCTGTCACGAGTTTCTGAAAGATGACCTTGTCGCTGACGGCGTCATCCGGATGAAGGAATGCGCCGCCCGGACACCCGCTGATCTCGGCCGCCGGACGACCGAAGATCCGCGCGTAGACATCGTTGACTTCGCGGTAGTCCCCCGCGGTACCGCGCAGAGCCATGCCGAAAGGCGCGCTCTCGAAGACCCGATGGAAGCTGTCGCCGGCAGAAAACGCCGGTTCCACGTTGCCCAGCGTAGCCCCGTTCTCCTCGGTTTCCCGGGCGGAAGCCGGGGCGTCCGATGACCTGCCCACGCCCGATTGCCTAGCAGAGGGATCGGGATCGAGGGAACCAAGGGACCTCAGCCCGATCGGTAGGGCCGCCCGAGTGCTGCGGGAGCCGCGCCCCGCCCGCGCGCGGCCAGCAGTGCGACCAGCGTCGCGAGGTAGGGGAGGATGAGGAAGAGCTGCCACGCGACGCCGAGGTCGCGCGCCTGCAGCCGGAACTGGAGGGCGCTCGCCAGGCCGAACACGAGCGTACCGGCCAGCACCCCAACCGCCGACCAGCGCCCGAACACGACGGCGGCAAGCGCAACGAAGCCTCGCCCGGCCGTCACCCCTTCGACGAAGCTCCCCGCCGTGCCGAGCACCAACGTACCGCCAGCGAGCCCCCCCAACGCGCTACCGACCACCACCGCCGCAACACGCCAGCGCCGCACGGAGACGCCCAGGGTGGCAACCGCCTGGGGATGCTCCCCGAGCGCGCGCAGCCTGCGCCCAACCCCCGTCCGCGCGAACACGAAGCCAAGCACGGCCACGAGGAGCAGCGCAGCCCACACCAGGACGTGGAGAGAGGCTACGGTCGGGCCCAGCCACTCCGGCGATGGGCGTGGGATCGCGGGGAGCAGCGCGACTCCCGCGCTGCCGACGGCGAGAACGCGGTAGAGCGCACCCGTGATCCCGAGAGCCAGCAGGTTCAGCGCCGCGCCGACAATCACCTGGTCCGCCCCCAGTTGGACGGCCAGGCCGGCAAAGAGAAGTCCACACGCGACACCAGCCGCAAGCGCGCCGACAAGACCAATCATCGCGTCGCCGGAGCTGGCCGCCAGCACCGCTGCGGCGAAGGCGCCGAAGAGCATGGTGCCCTCGACACCGATGTTGAGGACTCCGACCCGCTCCGTGAGCAGCTCACCGAGTGCTGCGAGCAAGACGGGGCAGGCGAGCAGGAGGCCCTGCGCGACCACATCGACGGCCACCATCATGCCGAGGGCTCCTCGGTCTCGGCCCACAATAGACGCAAGCCGCCGAGCAGTGCGACGACGATCAGAGTAGCCCCCTGAGCCGCCACCGCGAGCACCGACGGAACACCGGCAACACGTTCCATCGCCTGCGCACCGGTCGACAACGTCGCAAAGAAAATTGCGGCGAAAACCACGCCGGGAATCTCCAGACCGGCCAGAAAGGCGACGGCAATCGCCGTGAAGCCATAGCCGCTGCCAATCCGTTCGTAGAGCCGTCCTGTGAGCCCGGCGATCTCGATGGCGCCGGCGAGCCCGGCGAGCGCCCCCGACACTGCAAAGGCGCCCAAGAGATCACGCCGCACGGGAAACCCCGCGAGTCGTGCGGCCGCGGCGTTCTGCCCGGCCGCACGCAAGCGCAGGCCCGGTGCGGTACGCGACAGCACGACCCCTACCCCCAGCGTGACCACCAGCGCGATCGGTAGGCCGGCGTGGACCAATCCCCCCTCCAGTAGCGGTCCCAGCCGTGCCGACGCCGGCAGCGGATCGCTCTGTGGGTAGGATCGCGCCACCTCCTGCAGCGGGCCATGCACCGCCCACGAGACGAGGTAGAGCGCAATGAAATTGAGCAGGATGGTCGTGATGACCTCGTTGACCCCCCGCACGAGCCGATAGAGACCGGCGATCGTCGCCCACAGACCACCCGCCACGGCACCGGCGACAAGCACGAGCACGACCTGCCCGGAGAAGGCCGGCACCAGCACGCCTGCGGCCGAGGCCGCGAGCGCACCCATCAGGAACTGACCCTCGGCACCGATGTTGAGCACGCCACTGCGGAAGGCAAAAGCGACCCCGACACCGGTCAGCAAGAGTGGAATCAAGACGAGGACCATCGCGCCCAGGGACTCGCTGCTGCCGACGCTTCCGGACACCAAGGCGAACGCGGTCGCCGTCGGATCGCTTCCGGCCAGGACGGCAGCCAGTGCGGCGAATCCAACCGCCACGAGGAGTGCAACCAGCGCGGCGACGACCGACCATACGATCCGGTGTCCCTTCATCGCCGCCCTCACGCCTCCATTTCGACACCCGCCATGAGGCGCCCCGCTGCCTCGCGGCGGTCGGTCGTGGCGCCCACGGCGTGGAGCCGGCCCCGGACCATCACCGCCAGATCGTCGGCGAGATCGAGGATCTCCTCCAGATCCGACGAGACGAGGAGCACGGCAACGCCGCTCGCGGCAAGCTCACGGATGCGGGCGTGAACCTGCCACCGTGCCATGAGGTCGAGGCCACGCGTCGGCTCAGCGGCGAGCAGCACCACGAGATCGTCGTGGTCGAGTTCGCGTGCGACGACCAGACGCTGCTGATTGCCGCCGGAGAGCGCCGCAGCCTGGAGGTCGGGCTCCGGCGGTCGTACGTCACGCCCCGCGAGCAGCTTCCGCGCCCACTGGGTAGAACGTCGCCGGTCGATCCAGCCCCGCGGCGCGATCTCGGCCAGCCGATAGGTGACAAGCATCATGTTATCGCGGAGCGACAGAGGCCCGATCAGGGCGTCCCTCTGCCGATCGGCAGGAACAAGCCCCAGCCCCGCAGCCCGTGCCGTCGCAGGATCGGTGATGGCGCGACCGCCGATCTCGATGCGCCCCTGCGCGCGCCGCCGCGGCTGCACACCGGCGATCGCCTGAACCAGTTCGTCCTGTCCGTTGCCCTCCACGCCAGCGATCCCCAGCACCCGACCGGCAGGCAGATCGAGATCCAGCCCCGCCACGCGCGGCACACCCCGTTCGTCGACCACCCGCAGACCACGCACGGAGAGAACGGCGCGCCCGCCGGGGACCTGTCTCGGCCGAAGGGGCGCCGCCGTCGGGGCCGGACCGGCCCCGACCATATCCCTGGCAAGACGCGCGGCGTCGAAGGTCGCGCGCGGACCTTCGGCCACGACCCGCCCATGGCGCAGCACGACGACCCGGTCGGCCAGCGTCAGCGCCTCTGTGAGTCTGTGTGTGACCAGGATCACGGCGACGCCGCGCGCCGCGAGTCCACGCACGATCTCGAAGAGCACGTCGACTTCACGGGGCGCCAGCGCCGCGGTGGGCTCGTCGAGAACGAGCAGACGCGGCAGAGGGACGAGAGCCTTCAGGATCTCGATCCGCTGCTGCTCGCCCACGCCGATGGCATCGATGCGCCGTCCTGGATCGCCGATATCGAAGCCCGCCTCCGCCGCCATGGCACGGGCGTCGGCAGCCAGTCCGCGGGCCCCACGGACGCCGAGGCCGCCCCGCGCCAGCGCCAGATTCTCGGCAATCGTCATCGAGGGCACCAGCATGAAGTGCTGGTGGACCATCGCTGCACCCGCACGGCGCGCCTCGTTCGGCGAACGCCAGCGCATCGGGCGTCCGTCGAACATGAATTGTCCGGAATCCGGTGCCAGATGGCCGCAAAGAAGCCGACCGAATGTCGATTTTCCGGCGCCATTCTCGCCGAGGAGAGCGCAGATTTCGCCGGGTGAAATCGCGAGGTCGATTGCGTCGAGCGCGCGCGTACGGCCAAAGCTTCGGCCGAGCCCCTTCGCCTCGACGACCGGCACTCCCGCCATCAGGCCGATTCCCCGGAATCGGGAGGCAGTGCCGCCAGGACCCACGCTCTTGCCTCTGTCCTCGAGGCGAGCCGACCCTCGAGTTGCTCGTCGAGCACGCGCTCGAGGATTCGCCCGAGCCGCGGACCGGGGCGGTATCCCAGTGCCAGCAGATCCCGGCCACGCAACAGGGGCTCGAGCCGACGGCCCTCTTCGCCAAGTGCGGCCAGCTCGGACTGGCAAAAATCCACGGTGGAGAGATCGCCCGAGCCGGCCAGCGCGTCGATGCGCGCAAGTTCGAGCAGCGCATGGATGTCGGGCGCGGCAAGCATCCGGCGGAGCGTCGAGCGCTTCATTTCGGGCGCGCTGCGGTGACGGAGATGGTGGCGGACCAACCACGCCGCCCGATCCTCGGTCGCGAGGCTCCGCCGCAGACGCCGACACACCGACCGCGTGAGCGTTTCGCCGATCACTTCGTGGCCGTAAAAGTGGACGCGACCGTCGTCTCCCACGCTCGCCGTCTCCGGTTTGCCGGCGTCGTGCAGCAGCACCCCCAGCGCCAAAGCCTCGTCGTGGCGCGCGCCATCGAGACCCGCGAGGCAGCGCAGCGTGTGGGCGAAGACATCGCCCTCCGGGTGCCAGCGAGGCGACTGAGCGACGTCGCGCATGGTCGCGATTTCGGGCAGCACCGCCGCCAGGAGCCCCGTGGACGAGAGCAGTTCGAAGGCGCGCGGGGCACGTCCCTGGAGCAGGATGCGGACGATCTCCTCGCCGATCCGCTCCCAGGCGACTTCGGTGACGTGCGCTGCCGCGACGCGGATGGCGGCGAGTGTTCTGGGTTCGATCTCGGCCTCGAAGCGCGCGGCAAAGCGCACGGCGCGCAGGAGCCGCAGCCGATCCTCGCCGAAGCGCTCTGCCGGATCGCCAATCGCCCGGATCACCCGCGCCGCGAGATCGCGCTGACCACCGACGTAGTCGATGATCTCGCCGCTCTCCGGGTCGAGGAACATGCCGTTGATCGTGAAATCACGCCGCGCGGCATCGCCCCGGGCGTCACTCGGGCCCACCGTCGTCGGGCGGCGTCCGTCAAGATAAGGCCCGTCGGTGCGGAACGTCGCGACCTCGACCTCCGCCCCCCCGGCCAGCACCAGCACCACCCCGAAGCGCGCGCCGACCGGGACGGTGCGGGCAAAGAGCCGTTGTACCTCCTCGGGAGCCGCCGACGTCGCGATGTCCCAATCGCCCGGCTCGACGCCGAGCAGGCGGTCGCGGACACAACCCCCCGCCAGCAGCGCCACATGGCCGGCCTCGCGCAGCCGACGAATGATCGTGCGCGCCGCTCGCCCGCCCGGCGAATCCAGACCGCGCGTCGTTCCCTGGTCCTCGCAACCCTCCACCCCGAGAGCCTTGCACCGCCTGAGGATCGCCGCAATTTGCACGTGGCCGGCGCGGCCGGCATGTGGCTCCCCGCCACCGCTATCGCGCCGCAAGTGAGCCACCTTCTCGGGCGTCGGCCCCCGCAACACCCAGCCCGCGGCTCGCCGCAACCGTGATCGCGCGGCAGCGGCGGCAACCGACCCGGTCGATCCGGCAAACGCCGGCCCGGACTCGCCACCGCACGCACAAGCGAGGCGACCGTTGACCGTCCCCGGACGCGGAGGCATGGCTTGGGCATGGCGTCGCTCGCGGCCTTCGACCCGCTGGTTCGGACCTGGTTCGAGGCCCGCTTCAGCGCGCCGACGCCAGCGCAGAGCGGCGGCTGGCCCGCGATCGCCGCCGGGGGGGATACTCTGATTGCCGCGCCGACCGGCTCGGGCAAGACGCTCGCGGCATTTTTGTGGGCGATTGACAAGCTGGTACGTGCCGCTCGCGGCGGAACGATCCCGGCACGCGGCGGCCGGTCCATGGAAGCGAGCACGGACCCCGCCCAACTCCGGCTCGACGGTTGCGATCTCTCGCCCTCGTCCGGATTGCCCGAGGCGACGCATATCCTCTACGTCTCGCCGCTGAAGGCACTCGGCAATGACATCGAGAAGAATCTGCAAGGCCCGCTCGCGGAGATCCACCAGCGCGCCGTGGCCGAACACATCGCTCTGGCGCCGATCCGGGTCGCCGTCCGCTCGGGCGACACCAAGGCGTCGTCGCGCAGCGCGATGCTGCGCCATCCGCCCCATATCCTGATCACGACGCCCGAATCGCTCTATATCCTGCTGACCGCCGAGGGCAGCCGGCGCATGCTCGCCACCACCGCCACCGTGATCGTGGACGAAATCCACGCCGTGGCGGGCGACAAGCGCGGGGCCCATCTGGCGCTCTCTCTCGAGCGGCTCGATGCGCTGGTGGGCCGCCCCGTTCAGCGCATCGGGCTCTCCGCCACCCAGCGACCGATCGACGACATCGCCCGCCTGCTGGTCGGTGCCGGCCGGCTCGGACCGGAGGGAAATCCGCGCTGCACGATCGTCGACACCGGCCACCGTCGCGCCATGCAACTCTCGGTCGAGGCGCCGACGGACATGGAACTCGGTCCGATCGCCACGCACGAGATCCGCGCCGCCATCGACGATCGAATCGCGGCACTCTCCCGGCTCCACCGCACCACGATCGTTTTCGTCCACACCCGCCGCCTGGTCGAGCGTGTCGCCCACTCGCTGGCCGAGCGGCTCGGGGCCGATCAGGTCGTGGCCCACCACGGCAGCCTCGCCCGCGGCCCGAGACTCGCCGCCGAGGCGAGCTTGCGCGACGGGCGGGCCCCGGTGTGCGTTGCGACAGCGTCCCTCGAACTCGGCATCGACATCGGCCACGTCGATCTGGTGTGTCAGGTCGGAGCGCCGCGCGCCCTCGCCACCCTGCTGCAACGCGTGGGCCGCTCGGGGCACTGGCTCGGCGCCGTACCGCGCGGTATTTTTTTGCCTCTGACGCGCGATGACCTCCTGCAGGCGGCCGCCGCCGTGCGGGCGGTGCGCGCCGGCGAACTCGACCTCCTCCACATCCGCGAGGCACCGCTCGATGTCCTGGCCCAACAGATCGTGGCCTGGGTGGCCACGGGCGAACAAACGCCCGAGGATCTGTTCGAGCGGGCGAGGCGCGCCTGGCCGTACCGCGATCTCGAGCACGCGCGCTTCCAGAGCGTGCTGGAGATGCTCTGCGAGGGCGTCTCGACCCGCCGCTCGCGCCGGTCCTCGGCCCGACTCCACCACGACGCGGTCCACGGCCGCCTGCGCGCCCGGCGCGGCACACGTCTTGTTGCCATCACCGGCGGCGGCGCGATCCCGGACCGGGCGGATTACGACGTCGTCGAGGAACCGAGCGGCACCCGCGTCGGCCGAGTCGATGAAGATTTCGCGATCGACAGCATGCGCGGCGACGTCTTCGCTCTCGGCAACCATTCCTGGCGGATCCTGCGCATCGAGACCGGCAAGGTCCGCGTCGCCGATGCCGGCCAGACCCCTCCCTCGATCCCCTTCTGGTTCGGCGAGGCGCCACCTCGAACCGCCGAGCTCTCGCGCGCGGTCGGCGAGCTGCGCTGGGACGTCGCGACTCGGCTCGTCGGACCGCGCGAACCGACCCGGGCCTGGCTCGAGGAGGAATGCGGCCTCGACGCGGCGGGCGCCGAACAGCTCATCGATTACGTCGACGCCGGCTACACCGCACTCGGCACGGTTCCAACGTGGAGCCGGCTGGTCGTCGAGCGGTTCTTCGATCAAGCCGGGGGGATGCAACTCGTCGTGCACTCGCCGCGCGGCGGTGGAATCAACCGCGCGCTCGGCCTCGCTCTGCGCAAACGCTTCTGCCTCACCTTCGACTTCGAACTCCAGGCCGCGGCAACGGACGACGGCGTGCTGCTCTCGCTCGGCGAACAGCATAGCTTCCCTATTGAATCGACACTCGACATGCTGCGCCGCGAGACCGCTCGGGCAGACCTCGTCCAGGCCGCACTCAAGGCACCGATGTTCACCAACCGCTGGCGCTGGAACGCCACTCGCGCGCTGGTGCTGGCGCGCTTCAGCGGCGGGCGCAAGGTCCCGGTGCATCTGCAGCGCATGCGGGCCGAGGATCTGCTCGCCGCCGTATTCCCGGCCCAGATCGCCTGCGGCGACAACCATGCCGGCCCGATCGAAGCGCCGGATCATCCGCTGGTCGAGGAGACGCTGCGTGATTGCCTGGTCGAGGCGATGGATGCGAGCGGCCTCGAAGAATTGCTCGACGAGCTGCGCCAGGGCACAACCGAAGTCGTCTTCCGCGAGATGGCAGCCCCTTCGCCGTTTGCGCACGAGTTGCTCTCGGCGAGCCCCTGGGCCTTCCTCGACGACGCACCTCTCGAGGAGCGCCGCGCACGGGCGGTGAGCCTGCGCCACGTCGCGCCGGCGTTCGCCACCGAGTTCGGCCGGCTCGATGCCGCCGCCATCGCCGAGGTCCGGCTCCAGGCGTGGCCCGACGTCCGCTCCGCGGATGAGTTGCACGACGCCCTGCTCGACCTGGTGTGGCTGCCCCTCACCGACGCCGGAGCATGGACGCCATGGCTCGACGAACTCATGGCCGCGGAACGCGCCGTCCGCGTACGCTGGACGGCCCCCGCCGAAGGGCACAACGCGGTGGCCGGGGAAGCGTTCGCGGTCCATCGTGAATTCCGCCCCGACGCACCCGACGAGGAACGCTGCAGCGCGGTGGCTGGGGAAGCCCTCGTGGTCAATCATGAACCCCGCCATGCCGCACCCGACGAGGAGTGGCGCGCCGCGGTGGCCGTGGAGCGGCTCTCGACCGCCCTGCGGGCGCTCGGCCCCTCGGCCCTCATCGAGGCCGGGTCCGGCGCTGCGAACACGCCCGTATCCGCAGCGGAGCCCGAGGAGGCGATCCGCCGGGCGGTCGGCGGCTGGATGGAAATGCTCGGGCCGATGACCGCCGCGGGTCTCGCCGCGCGCCTCGGGCTCGCGACACCGAAGATCGAGAGCGCTCTGGCCCGGCTCGAGTCCGAGGGCAGCGTGCTGCGCGGCACTTTCGACACAGCCACAGCCAGCGCCCAGTGGTGCGAACGCAGGTTGCTCGCACGGATCCACCGCCGGACGCTGGACACACTGCGCCGGGAGATCGAACCAGTCGAGCTGCCGGTCTTCCTGCGCTTCCTCCTGCGCTGGCAGCACGTGGCCCCGGGCACCCGGCTGCACGGCAGCGAAGGCCTCGAGGCCATCCTGCGGCAGCTCGCGGGCTTCGAGCTTCCCGCGGCCTGCTGGGAGGAGCACATCCTGCCGGCGCGCCTTGGGGCGTACGAGCCGGGGATGCTCGATGCGCTCTGTCTCGGTGGCGTCGCGACCTGGGGCCGGTTCTCCACCACCACCGACGACGACGCAGCGGAAGATTCGGATGCCACGAGTCGTCGGCGCGCGCCCGCGCGCAATGCGAAAATCGGCGTGGCGCCTCGCGAAATGCTTGATCTACTGCTCTCATCCCGGACTGCCCCCACGTCGAGCAGCGGATCGGAGGCGGCCGCCGCCGTGCTGGCCGCGCTCGATCGCGAGGGCGCCTCCTTCCCCGCAGACCTCGCCCGCGCCACCGGACTCCCGCGCGCCCGGGTCGATGAAGCCCTGTGGGAGCTGGCGGCCCGCGGTCTCGCCACCGCCGATGGGTTCGGGGCGCTGCGCCATCTGCTCGAGTCGCGCGCGCCTGCGCCGCCGGAGGAGAGCGGGCTTCGTGTCCTGCCCGGTCGCCGTAACGTGCTCCGGCACCCGCCAGCCGGTCGGTGGACGCGCCTGCGGGCGCGCGACCTGGGCGGCTTTACGGATGCATCGATTGAAGCTTTCACGGAGATCCTGCTCCGGCGTTGGGGCGTGCTGGTGCGCGAGTTGCTCGCCCGCGAGAGTGCCGCCCCGCCCTGGCGGGCCGTCCTCGCTACGCTGCGCCGTCTCGAGATGCGCGGCGTGGTCCGCGGCGGCCGCTTCATCGCTGGCCTGACCGGCGAGCAATTCGCCCTGCCCGAAGCGGTCGTCGCCCTGCGCGCGGCCCGCCGCCTCGATCTGGAGGAGACGATCGTGCTCTCGGCAGCCGACCCGCTCAACCTGCTCGGCATCCTGACACCGGGTCCCCGCCTGCCCGCGAACTCTGGCCGTGTATTGACGCTGAACGGCGGCCTGCCGCAGGCTGCGTAACGCGGGACGCGCGAATCTCCTTCCTGCCGGGGTACAAGGCTCGGGGATCGCTGGTCCGCCACAGACCACGCACCGGTGGCGCGCGAAGCAGCCGCTGGCCGGGGCAGGAAAATCGGGGACCGCTGGTGCGCCCCAAGTCGCGTCACCTGTGGCGGGCGAAGCTGCCGCGCGCTCCACCGCACTCCCGCCCCGGGCGGGGTCTTCGCCGCGCCTGCGTCTCGACGGCACGTGCCGGGGCTGGCAGGCTGCACTCTGCATGGCACTCCCCCCGAATCGCGAAATCGCCCCGCCCGAGGGAACCGGCAGCTCGCTGCCGCGCCGAGAGTTTCTCCGCCGGCTCGCTCTCGCGACGGCGGCGGGTCTCGCCACACCGCGCGGGACCGGGCCCGCGGCGGCAAGCGCGCTCGCCCCGGGGGGCAGCGTCTTTCCCGACGGCATCAAGGCCGGCGATCCGACGCCGGGCGGGTGCGTGCTGTGGACACGGGTGGCGGCACCGACAGGTCGCGGCCCGGTCGAGGTGGTGTGGTCGGTCGCCGAGGGGGCCGACATGGAGCGGGTCGTGCGCGGCGGAGTCGTCACGGCCACCGCAGACGACGGGCACATTGCAAAAATCGACGTCCGACACCTCGCAAGCGATCGCTGGTACTCGTACCGGTTCGAGGCGGGCGGTGGGGTGAGCCCGGTCGGCCGGCTGCGCACCGCACCGGCAGTGCGGTCCCAGCCCGATCGGCTGCGTTACGCATTCGCGAGCTGCCAGCAGCGCACCGAGAGCCATTACGTCGCGCACCGCGCGATCATCCAGGAGAACGTCGACTTCCTCATGCACCTCGGCGACTACGTCTACGTGAGCGACGGGGGCACCCTCACCCTCGACGACTACCGCGGCGTCTATCGCACGTTTCACTCGAACCCCCTGCTGCAGGAGCTGCACGCGGCGGTCCCGCTGGTGGCGGTGTGGGACGACGGCGAGTTCTACAACGGCGTCGATCGCAGCGGGGATCCAACGCGACTCGCCGCCGCGCGGCAGGCCTGGTTCGAGGCCATGCCGATGCGCCGTCCGCGCACCGACCGCATTCATCGGTCCCTGCGCTGGGGGCGGCTGGCCGAGGTTCTGATGCTCGACACACGGCAGTACCGCGATCCCCAGATCCCTGCCAATTCCAATTTCGCTGGCGTCATCGAAGCGCAGGACACCCGCTATCCGCCCTGCGATCAGATGTTCGCGCCCGGGCGCACGACGCTCGGGGTGCGCCAGCGCAAATGGCTCGAGCGTCGGCTCAGGGTGACCGGTGCCCGCTGGCGGGTCATCGGTTCGAGTTACGACATGGCTCCGTGGAAATTTATTGACTACGATACTCCTGCAGCACGGGCCGAGGACCCCGCCCTGCAGCGCAACGGTGGCCTCTACGTCTCCAACGAGGCCTGGGACGACTACCAGGCCGAGCGCCGGCTCTTGATGTCCCACATCGAACGCGAGCATATCCCGAACGTGCTGGTGACGAGCGGACACACCCATTTCTACAAGGCGAGCGACATCATGCCCGATTTCGACGACCTGGCCTCACCGATTACGGCGATGGAATTCGTCACCGGATCGCTCACCGCCGACCCCGATCCCCGCACGATCGCGCCCGAGGACGTCCTGCATGTGGCCGAGAACATCATGCTGGCCGCCAACGCGCCCTATTTGAAACAGGTCGATCTCCTGCGTCAGGGCTACGCCGTCGTCGACATCACCCCGGAGGAGACGCTGGTCGAGTTCCGCGGCATCGACACCCTCGACCCCGCAGCCGAGGCCTCGACCTTCGCCCGCTTCCGCGTCGTGGCGGGACGCCCCGGCATCGAAGTCTTGGCCTGATGAACGCAGCCACCACCCGCGCCGTGGCACATCTCGGTTCGACCGATCCGATCCTGCGCCGATTGATCGATCGCATCGGCCCCTGCCGGCTTCGGATCGACCGGCGGCGCGAGCCGTGGGAGACGCTGGTGCGCGCCGTCGCCTCGCAGCAACTCCACACCCGGGCCGCGGCCAACATCATCGGCCGAGTCGCGGGCCTCGTGCCTGGCCAGGCCTTTCCGCAACCCGCGGATCTGGTCCAGTTCGACGAGAGCGTGCTGCGCGGTTGCGGTCTCTCGGCGGCTAAGACCACGGCCGTTCGCGACATCGCCCGCAGGACTCTCGATGGCTTCGTTCCGGCGCGGCGAGCTGCGCTGGCGCTCAGCAACGAGGAACTCATCGCCCGGCTGGTGCAGATCCGTGGCATCGGGCGGTGGACGGTCGAGATGCTGTTGATCTTCAACCTCGGGCGCCCAGATGTGCTTCCGGTCGACGACTTCGCGGTTCGCGAAGGTTGGCGCGTGAGCGCCGGCCTCGAGACGCAACCGCGACCGCGCGAACTCGCTGAAATTGGCGAACCCTGGGCCCCCTACCGCTCGACCGCGGCCTGGTATCTCTGGCGTTCGCGCGACGCAGCCCCGCCCGCGAAGCCCGCCGAGCGCCGCAAGCGGGCGTGACCTCCACCGACGACAACGGGTTCCGCGCCACAACACCAGCCGTTCCTGGCCCGCCCGCCGCAGCGTCCGGCGCACCCGGACCGACACGGGAGGATCGCCCAACCCTGCTCGCCAAGCCGGGGCCTGCGCCGATCGAGCAACCACACACGGCTCGGCGCTAGCCTGCACCGGCTCTCCCGACCGAAGCCCCCGCCGATCGATCGCCGGCGATCGGCGGGGACGCTCTGCTAAGGCCATCCGTCATGGTCGCTGCCCAGAGTCGTGTCCTGCTCGGGACCGCCGGCGAAGTCGGCCATGGCAAGAGTTCGCTTGTCGCTGCCCTGGGCCGCAGCGGCCCTCCCGCCGACGAAGCGGAGAGCGCCGGCGCCATCGATCTCGGCTTTACCGCCCATGAAATCGCAGGTCGGTCGGTCGGGGTGGTGGACCTCCCCGCGGGCTCGGGTGGCCTCTCTCAATCCCTCGCGCGCCTGGCCGCGGTCGACGTCGTGCTCTGTGTCGTGGCCGCCGACGTCGGCGTCACGCCGGCCACGCGCGAGCAGATCGACGGGCTCCAGGACCTGCACGGGCAGCCGATCGTGCTCGCGGTGTCGCGCGCCGATCGGGTCGATGCGGAACAGGCGGCTCGGGTGGTGGACGAGCTGCGCCAGATGACCGCCGCAACGGCGGCCGCGGCGATCGACCCGGTGATCACGTCGGCCCTTGACGGCAGGGGGATCGAGGAACTGGGCCAGACGCTCGCGGCGCTGATGGCGACTCCACGGCCGCATCGCGAGAGCGGCCGTTTCCGTATGCCGATCGCGCGCGGCTTCATCCTCGCCGCCCGCGGTCCGATCGCACTCGGGACAGTACTTGCCGGCCGGGTACGCGAAGGTGCTTTGCTGGCTCTGGCGAGCGGACGAACCTCCCGGGTCGGCGCGGTCCTGGCGCAGGGACGGAGCGCACGCGAGGGACGCGCGGGGCAGCGGCTGGCGCTCACCCTGCCCGATTTCGAGCCCGGCGACCTCACACGAGGCCGCTGGTTGACCGAGCCGGGCTTCGGGACCGGAGCCGAGCGCCTCGACGCCTGGATCCGGGTCAGCCGATGGGTACCGCGCGGCCTGCGAGAATTTACCGCGATACGGTTCCACCTCGGGGGTTCGCAGACGCGCGGTCAGCTCCAACTCCTCGGCGATGCGCCAGAACTCGCTGCCGGCGAGCGCGGCTTCTGTCAGATCGCGCTCGAGCGGCCGATCGTCGCGTGCACGGACGATCGCTTCGTGTTCGTCGGCGAACACGGCGGCCGGTTGCTCGGTAGCGGCGAGATCCTCCATCCGATCGCCGAGCGACACCCGCCGCATGACGCTACCGTCGCCCGCCTGCAGCGGCTCCGCGATACCACCGGCGCAGCACGCACGGCCCCGCTTCTCGAACTCCGGAACTCCCCGCTCGCACCCCTCGACCTGATCGCACAGGCGCTCGACTTGCCCGCGGTCGCCATCCAAGCGCAGCTCCGGCGCGACCCCGAACTCGTGGCTCTACCCGCAGCGACCGACCCGCGCGCGCTGGCCACGGCATCGATATGGCGCGAGTTCAGCACGGCAGTAGCGGCCATCGCGACGAGCTGGTTCGGGGCTCATCCCGGCGCGCCGGGGATCGAGATGGAGACGCTACGCGGACGCCTGCGCTGGTCTGTGCCGGCCGAACTCTTCGCGAGCGCCGTGCCGCGCCTGGTGGCCGAGGGCGCGCTGATCGCCCTCGACAACGAACTCCTCGACATCCCCGCGGGCCAGGCGGGCGCGGGCGCCCCGCAACGAAACGTCGAGCTGGCCCGCGCCCGGCAGCGCGCGTCGACCGCGACCGTCCAGGTCGAGGCACGAGTTCGGCCCGGCGCGACCCGCATCCGGCGCGTCGCGGTTGCACCCGCCCCTCGCCAATTCGAGACGGGACCGCGGCGTGAGGACTCGGCCGAGCATCGGACCCGGCTCCTCCCTGCGGACCATGGCCGGCGGGCCACCGGGCCGGACGTGCCGCCACGCCGGAGACCGGAGGACGAGCCGGCCCGATCCCAACCTCGTCCCCCACGGGCGGCGTCCTCGGGGGCGAAGATCCTCCCCGCAGTAAGCGAGGAAGCCCGCCTGGCAGCGCTCGCCGGGAAGCTCCTCACCGCCGGCATGGCCCCACCGGGACTCACCTTGCTCTGCGCTGACTTTCGGGCGCCGCGCGACGAAGTCCTGCGCCTGCTGCACACGCTCGAGCAACGCGACCAAGCGGTGGCCGTGGCCGCCGACCTCTTCTTTGCCCCGAGCGCCCTCGCGCAGGCCCGCGCCTGCATCCTCGATTGCTTCGCCGAGTCGCCCACGCTCAGCGCGGCTGGCCTGCGCGACCGCATCGGGGCAAGCCGGCGCCATGCCCTGGCCCTGCTCGACTACTTCGATCGTCAAGGACTGACCGTGCGCTCGGGCGACGTGCGCCTGCGGGCATGACGCCCCCGCTGCCGCGCCCGGCCCGCCACTCGGCACGGGTCCGAGGCGCAACTCCGTATTCCCCGAGAGGAAGACCGGCGGGCCAACGAATCGGCCCTCGCCGCGGGTGCACCTGCCAGGACAAGAACCGGCTGACGTGAGGTGCGTCGCTCGATCGAATCGAACGGCTCGTTCGACCGGCTGCACCCCGAACGATGACGGCAACGCCCGCGAGGTCGATCTCGCCCGGGTCGAACGCCTCGTTGACCTGGTGCACCTGCGACGACAAGAAGCGGCTGACGTGAGTCCTTCCGAATCACCGCCCGCTTCCCCTTGGTGCGACAACTCGCCCGCCTCGCCCCGGACGGCCTGGCTCGCGGCTGGCTTGGTCAGCCTACTGGCCTTCGTGGTTCTCTTGCCCTCGCTCGGCGACCGCCCTTTCTACACCACGGGCGAGCCGCGCGAGGCCGCGGTCGTCCGCGCGATGTGGGACGGTGGATCGAGGATCCTGCCGCGAGTGGACGGCCACCGACTGCCTTCCAAGCCCCCCCTCTACCACTGGATCGCGCTGGGGATCTCGGAAATGCGCGGCACGGTGGACGAGACCTCGTCCCGCTTGCCCTCGGTACTCCTCGCCGCCCTGACGGTCGGCCTCGTGGTCCACGCGGGCGCGGTGACCTGGGGCGCGGGCTGCGGCGTGCTGGCGGGCGTGATCCTGATGTCGACGCTCGAATGGATCCATCAGGCCCGTGTCGCCCGCGTCGATGCCACGCTTGGCTTCTTCCTGACGCTGGTTCTGGTGGCAGTGATGCGGGCGCGGACGGCACCGACGTCCACCGCGTCCCGGGCCGCGTTCTCGCTCGGGGTTCTCGGTGCGACCTTGACGAAGGGTCCGGCCGGGGCCCTGCTGCCACTCACGCTCGTCGCCTTCGAGGGCCTGCTGGGCAGCCCGTCTCCGGTCGAACGGCGCGGCCTCGGGCCTCGCCTGAGCCGCGCCCGCGCGTTCCTCGGCGCAAACGGTGCCCTTCTCGCGCTCGGCCTCACGTCCGTCGTCGCCGGAAGCTGGACCCTGGCCGCCTGGTGGATCGGGGGGAACGAATTCGCCGAGCAACTGATCCTCAAGGAGAACGTGCTGCGCGTCCTCGACCCCGAGCGCCTCGGGACCGGGCATCGGCACGGCCTGTTCTACCTGGTTCCGAAGCTCTTCCTCGGAGGGCTGCCGTTCTCCCTGATGGCGCCCGCGCTCGTCGTCCACCTCGTGCGCTCACGGCCGCTCGCGCCGGCAACGCGCTGGCTCGTGGTGTGGACCTGCGGAGTTTTGTTTTTATTTTCGCTTGCCGCATCGAAACGGGCGGCCTACCTGCTGCCCGTCTATCCCGCGGCCGCCCTGCTGCTCGCCCATCTCGTCGTGATGCCCGCGCTGGACCGGCCGACCCGATTCCTGATGCGACAGGCGCTGATCGGCGCCGCCGCCGTGGTCGCCCTGAGCGGTGGTGTCGTGCTGATCCTTGCGTTCGAGGTGCCGCTGCCAGCCGCAGTTCCAGGTCTTCTTTCGACCAAGGATCAGCAGGGCTTCGCCGCCGTGCTCGCCGGTGTTCAGAGGCAAGCCGTTCTCGTTGCCGGCGCCGCGAGCGGTGTCTCGCTGCTCGGGATGCTGGCCATCGCCCTGGCGCGAAACGAGCACTTCACTCGCGCCACGGTCGCGACCGCTGCGGCCCTTGCGCTGGTCACCGCCGGCCTGATCCCGCCGCTCGAAGGCGCGATCGCCACGGAGCGCAGCCCCCGGGCCTTCGCGCGCGCCGCCCTGAGGCGCACCGGCAACACCGATTGCGCCCTTCTCGGCGAGGCGGATCACGCGCTCGGCTTCTACATCGGCCGCCCGCTCGCGCGCCCGGGTTCTCTCGCCGCGGCGGCGGCCCGGGGCCTCACCTGCGTGATCGCGCCGGCGCGTGTGGTGACAAAGGCTCCCCCCGGCTGGGCCATCGCCCTGCAGAGTTCGAGTCGGGGCGAGTCCGGCCACGACTCGCTCGTCCTGTTGCAGCGAGACACGCCGCGGTAGCACCCGATCGCGGCGACCGTCCCCGACGGCTCAGTGGCTGGATGGCGGTGGTGGTTCGGGCAAACCGTCGATGACCAGCTGCGCCACCGCGTCGTCGATCTCGATCGGCGACACCTCCCGCAATCCCTTCATGTAGCTCTCGGTCGCGGCATTGCGGCGACGATCGTGGAGCATCTCGCGGAGTTGCGGCTCGACCTCCGCGAGCGGACGAACCTCTCCCGCGCGTCGTTCCACGAATTGTAGGACGTGGAAGCCGTAGGGCGTCGCGACAACCTCGGAGATCTCGCCCGGGTTCTGCATCGCGAAGGCCACAACCTCGAACTCGGGGACCATCCGACCCCGCCCAAAGAAGCCGAGATCGCCGCCCCGGCGGGCAGACGACGGGTCGGTGGAGTGACTGCGGGCGAGATCGGCGAACTTCTCTGGGTTGGCGAGCGCCTCCTGCCTCAGTCGGGCTGCCTCCTTCTTGTCCTTGACGAGAATGTGGCGGAGACGAATCCGGGCCGTCGAGTGGCGGTCCGGATCCTTCTCATACTCGGCCCGGACCTCGTCGGGACTCGGCGCCGGCTGATCCCGTGCATCGGCCAGGCGGCGCTGGACGATCAGCCGTCGGCGGAGAGACTCGACCTGCCGCTCGATGGTGGGATCGCGGTCGAGGCCGAGAGCGACACCGTCGACGAAGATCATCTCCTCGAGCGCCACGTTCTCGATCAGCCGTCGCCACTGCTCGGGGGTCATTTCACGGCGCTGCCGGGCCGGCAGTGCGGCGAGCCGGCGACCGAGTTCTGCCGCGCCGAGGGAGGTCGCACCCATGCGAACGGCCACCTCGCCTGCGGCCGCCACTTCCCCGGCGAGCGTCACGGTCGCCACCGGCGCGGGCAGGTTTGCGGGTGGCCGGTCACAGCCCGCGAGCATCATTCCGAGCAGGACGCCGCAGCCGAGAGCAAATCGGTCCAACATTCCCTCAGGCTAGCCGAAACCTGGACTCGGCCGAAAGGCGGGCCGGCCGGGGGCGGCCGCGCGGTTTCCGCGGCAGGCGCAAGAGCCTGCGCGCCGTCCCGGATTCCGGGACAAGGCTCTTGCCGGCCACCGCGACCTGCGCCACAGATGGACCGCACAGGAGATGTGGAGCCACTTCTCAGCGTCGCGCGTTCTCGAAGCGAAGCCGCTCGAACAACCGAGCGACGCCGGGGCGACACCCCATCCGCAACCGATCACCACTTCCGGACCCGCGGGGAGACGAACCATGGAGGAAATACTGCGTCAGGCCGAAGCGCTCTTGCGCTTCTCGGGCGAGGTCGAGAACAGGATGTCCGAAAGCGGACTTGGCGGCGTGGCCGGCGTGATCGAGCGCTACGTGCAACTGCGCCATGCGCTCGATCGCCTGAGCCAGCGTGAACTCGACTGGGCCAAGTCCGAAGTCGATCGCCTCATCCACACGCTGCAAGGCGTGGCCGAGCAGCTCGAACAGCTGCGCGCCATCAAGCTCGCAATCGTCGATCCGAACTGAAGGCCTCGGCGCCGAACGTCCCCAACAAGACGCCGAGCCCGTCGAAGCCGACATCGACGGGCGAACCGACGCGGCCCGGGACGCGAGTCTGGTGGATCTCATCGATCACCGCCCACACGAGCCCCAGCGCCACGGCGCCGGCGAGGATGCGCAGTCGCGAGCGCTCCGGCTGGCGCAGGGCCCGGACCAGCAGGCCCGCCAGAATCGCGAATTCGGTGACGTGAGCGAGCTTGCGCACCACCCCATGCGCCATCACGAGCGTGGCCGGCGAAGCACCGGGAAGGAGCGCTTGGAGAAGCGGCAGCAGCACCAGGCCCGTGCCCTCCCCGCCAAAAATTTCGCCCGAGAAGAGCCAGATGGTCGCGGCCCAGGCCCCAACAGGCAGCCAACGCGACTGCGGGCTCATGGCTTCGCGGGTGGGGTCCCCCGGGTCCGTTCGATCTCGATCGCGTAGAGGTACTGCCGGAGGTTCTGAAATCCGCCCTGGACCCGCCGGCCGTTGAAAAAGAGGGTTGGTGTCGATTCCACCCCCGCAGCACGCGCTACCTTGATGTCACTCTCGAGCCGGGCCTTGGCCTCGGGCGAGTCGAGGCAAACTTCCAGGGCCTTGACGTCGAGAGCGATCGTGCCGGCATAGCCGAGCAACTCTGCGCGCGTCAGGTTCGGCTGGTTCGCGAAGAGCACTCGTTCGTACTCGGGTCCACGCCCCTGGCGCTCGGCGCAAATCGAGGCCAGCGCGGCGGTGCAAGCATGTTCATGCCCCTCGTAATCGAGCGCATCGTTGCACGAGCGGCTGAGCGGAAAGTTGCGGTGGACCAGGCGCACGCTCCCGCCACTGTGCGCGATGACCTGCTCCAGATCGAGAAAGGCGCGCCGGCAATGAGGGCATTCGAAGTCCGAGAATTCGACCACCGTCATGGTCTGTTTCGGGTCCTGGGCAGGTTCGATGCCCTCGAGCACGACCACGGGCTGCGAGATGTAGTAGGCGTAGAAGCGCGGGTCCGCGCGGCGAATTTGCGCGACAGAGAGGGGGCCCGTGGGCAACCCGTCGCCCGCCGTCTGTGCGAGGTAGAGAACGGCCACGGCGACGGCACCGGCCGTAGCCCCGCCACCCGCCCAGGCCCCGGCCGTGCCTGCCGCACCCGCAGCCGGCAGCGTACGCACCAGCGCCACGGCCACGGCCAGATGGGCGACGATGGTCGCATCCATCGAGAGACAAATCGGACACCCGACCCCGATCGCAGCGACCGAGACGACCAGGAAGTAGGCGGCCACGACCGTCATCGCCACCGCCCAAGCAAGCAGCATTCGGGCGCGGCGTGCGCGTTCCCTCGCCGAGGGAGTCCCCAGGCTCCAGGCCAGGGCCCCGGAAGTGAGGAAGGCCAAAGCGGCCCATCCCGCGATCGGGATCGTGAGAAATTTCGCCCACGGTGAACCCAGCACCGCATCGCACGACAGCTCGGCGGAAACGTGGCAGAAGCGACCGAATGCGCCCTGGCTTCCCGCCGCACCGAAATGGATAACCAGAGCGACTACGCCGAGAATGAGTCCGAGCGCCGATAGAGCCAATGCGGTCAGAGCGAGGGAGCCGCGGGCGCTCGTCGCGGACGGAGACGGGATGCGACGAGTGCGCGACATGATCCACGCGGACGGTAACGGCAGCCCCCTGGGGTTTCAAACGGACACCGAACCGATGGCCGGAGTCGCCACCGAGGCAATCGCGCTGGCGCCCCGAGCGCCGAGGCTTCAATCAAATGCGAGACCGGTGGCCGGGCCTCGCGCCGCGCTCGCTGTCTTCGCGCTCGTGCTGGCCGTGCACGCGAGCGGCGCGACAGTCCACGCCGACACCGCGCCGCCCGTGGCCGCAGCAGACGCGGCCGTCCAGAACGGGCTCGTCAGCCGCGGCGTGGGAAACCGCCCGCTCGGCTGGCGCAGCGAAGGCTGGAGCGCAGAGGCCGGGACGATCTACTCGTGGGAACACGCCGGCCCCGGCCCCGGAGCGCTGGTGATTCGCAACCCGAAACCGAACGACGCGCGCTGGATTCAAAGCGTCCCCGTCGAGCCGGAGAGCTGGTACCGCATCTCGGGTTTCGTCCGGGCGCGCGGCGTCGGCGACGAGGGTATCGGCGCCAGCCTCTCGACCCTCGAAGGCTTCCAGCACTCGCGCGACTTGCACGGCGAGGACTCCGGTTGGCAGTGGTTGGCGCTCTTCGTCCGCACCGGCCCGGGCCAGCACCGCCTCGACGTCGCCTGCCGTCTCGGGGGCTACACGCGAACCTCCCTGGGTGAGGCCGCATGCACCGGTATCGACGTCACCCCGGTCGCCCAGCCTCCAGACGGGGCCCCCTACACCTACAGCGGGGCGCGCAGCCGACCCGCCACCGGCGGCCTGCCCGCAGCCACCGCCATCGCCGCCCTGCTGATGCTCGGTCTTTTGCGCTTTACGCGAATCCCCGAGAGCGTGCCGGGGCGCGAACGCGCACTCCTCTGGGGAATCGTCGCAGCGACGCTCGCCGGCAAGGCCGCCATAGCACCGCGCTTCGCCTACGAGGTCGATATCCGGACCTTCGCCGCCTGGGCCATGCGCCTGGCCGAGGTCGGGCCGGCGGGTTTCTACGAGACGGGCTACTTCGCCGATTACCCGCCCGGCTACATGTACGTGCTCTGGGCGATCGGCTCGCTCGCCGACGCGCTCGGATTCGGCTGGAACTCGAGCGGCTTCCAGGTCCTGCTCAAATTTCCCGCACTGCTCGCCGACGCGGCCATCACCGTGCTCCTCTTCGTCCGGCTTCGGCCCCAATCGAGCCGGCTGGCATGGATCGCCGCGCTGTCCTTTCTCCTCAATCCGGCCCTGATCATCGACTCGACGGTCTGGGGCCAGACCGATTCCATCCTTGCCATGCTCCTGCTGCTCGCCCTCTTCCTGCTGCACGAGCGGCAGATCGAACTCGGCTGGGCCATCGCCACACTCGCGGTGCTGATGAAGCCGCAGGCGTTGCTTCTCGTGCCCCTCCTCGTGCTCCAGCCGCGCGGCTGGTGGCGCGGCCCACGCCCGCTGGCCGCGGCACTCGCCGTGGTGGCGACGGTCTTCGTGGTTGCCGAACCCTTCCGGGCGGATCGACCGTGGAGCTGGCTCATCGACCTCTACGCCGGCACCACCGGCTATTACGCCGAGACCTCGGTCAATGCCATGAATCTTCCGGCGCTGCTCTTCGGGATGCGTGCGGGCGACGGCCAGATCATGGCCGGCCTCTCCTTGCAGACCTGGGGCTTCGTGGCCGGACTGCTCGCCGGACTGCCCTTCCTGGTCACCTGGCTGCGCCGACCCCAGCCGAGCCAGCAGGTGCATCTGCTGGCCGCAGCAGCACTGGTGGCCTTCTGCTGCCTGACCCGGATGCACGAGCGCTACCTCTACCCCTTCTTCCCGTTCGCAGCGCTCCTCGGACCCGTCGGGACGGTGGGCGTCATCTACTGGGTGCTCTCGGCCCTCTTCTTGACCAACGAGTGGGTCGTCTACCTCGAGCAGGCCCAGGCCAGCGCCGGACCCGTATGGTTGTGGTCAAGCGTCGCTGTCGCCACCCTCGCCGCGATCCCCGCCTGGCTCTTCGTCGGCTGGCGCGGCGCCCGAGACCCGGCGGGGATGCTGCCGGCGAGCGGCGCCCTCGACACGCCGTGGACACCGCCGGTCGCTCCGCGCGGTAGCGCCCACCCGAAACCCGCGGCGCGGCCGGCCGCGGCATTGCCCGAGGCGCTGGCCCCGCGCTGGACGGCAATGGAGATCGCGGCCTGCGGCCTGCTCACGCTGGTCGCCCTGGGCCTGCGGCTGTGGGAGATCGGCGTCCCTCCCGAGATCGTGTTCGACGAGGTCTACTTCGTCGAACAGGCCCGCAATTACCTCATCGGCAAGGACTTCCTCGACCCACACCCACCCTTTGCCAAGCTGATGATCGGGCTCGGTCAGTGGCTGCTCGGCGACACGCCCACGGGCTGGCGGATCTCGAACGCAATTTCGGGGACGGCGCTGGTTCCCCTCTTCTGGATCCTTGCTCGACGGCTCTTCCGACGCCGTGTCGCAGCAGGATTTGCCGGACTCTTCATCGCGATCGACGGACTGCTGCTGGTCGATTCGAGAATTGCGGTCATCGACATCCACTACGTCACCTGGGCGGTTGCGGCCTACGTCCTGACACTTGGCCTGATCCGGGACCGCGCCTATCAGGTGCGTTCACGCCTGATCGCGGTCGGTGTGACGATCGGGATCTCGGTCGGCGCCAAGCTCTACATTCCCTTCTTCAGCTTCCTGCTGGTGATCGGCACGGTCGCGTGGTGCGGCCTTGCCGAGGCACGTCGCTGCCGCACGCCGGCCGTCAGCTACCTGCGCCGGCCCGTCCTGCTGATCGGCTGGAGCGCGTTCGCCGCCTACGCGTCGACCTTTCTGCCCCACTTCCTCTGGGGTTGGTGGTCGAGCCCGTTTGATTTTGTGCGCTATATCGCCATCGAGGTGCCGAACTACCAGGCGGCGGTGGCCGATGCGACGCATCCCTACTCGTCAAATTGGTGGACGTGGCCGCTCTTGCTGCGGCCGATCTGGTACTTCTGGAAGGACCCCGGCCCGGCGCCAGGCCTGGTCGTCGGCATCTGGGGTTCGGGCAACCCGGTGTTCTGGTGGACCTCGGTGCCCGCTCTGATGCTTGCCGCCTGGCATGCCGTGCGGGAGCGGCGCTTCGATCTCGGCTTCGTCGCCGCCGGCTGGGCATTGCACCTCGCCCCGTGGGTGCCGATCGGCCGGACGCTCTTCCTCTACCACTACCTGCCCTCGCTTCTCTTCGCGCTGCTGGCGCTGGCGTGGCTCCTCGATCGCTTCTGGGCCGGAGACGGGTCGCCGGGAGAGCGCACGCTGATCGGTGCAACCCTCGCGTTGAGCCTGCTGCCCGTCGCCGGCGCAGTGGCTCAACCCTGGGGCGTCTACGCCGTCGGTGTCGCGCTGCTGGTGTTCGCAATCCTCACCTTGCGCAGCCCTCTGGCAGCCGTTGTGCTCAACCGGCCCATGGTGGTGCTGTGGACAGTCGTGGCGATTGCGCTGTCCTGGTACTTCATGCCTGTCTGGATGGGCACGCCGATTCCGCGTGGCGAGTGGGAAGCGCGCATGTGGCATACAAATTCGGCCATCCTGAGCTGGATCTGAGCGGATGGTCACGGGGGTGGAATGTTGAGCCGACAATCTCGCCGATCGTTGCCCGGGAGGGCGGCGCTCATTCTGGCCCTTGCACTGGCTTTGCTCGCCCCGCAGGTAACGCCCGCCGCAGACGGGCCACCCGCGAGCGAGATCCTCGTCAATGGCCTGCTCTCAGCCGGCACGGCTGGACAACCGGCAAGCTGGGCAAAGGCTTCCTACGCACAGACCAAGGGCTCGCCCCGCTTCGGCTGGTCGGTCGGCGCGACAGGGATCGGCGTGCTCTCCATCGAGAACGTCAATCCCGATGATTCCCACTGGACGCAGACCGCCACGGTCACGCCCGAGACCTGGTACCTCCTCCGCGGTTGGGTCCGGACCGAGAACGTTGGCGCGACGCAGCGAGGGGCCGGTCTCTCCGTGATGGAGAGCTTCTACGATTCGCAGGATCTCCGCGGCACCCAGGACTGGACGCCCCTCTCGCTCTGGGTCCGCACCGCGGCCGGGCAGACGACGCTGGAAGTCGCCTGCCGGCTCGGCGGCTACAGCTCTCTCACCACCGGACAAGCGTGGTTTACCGCACTCTCGCTGCAACCCTCGGGCCCGCCACCTGAGGGCGCGAGCTTCGTCCATGGCGGCGTGCCGGTGGCACGCGAGGAAGGGTCGGCGGTGTGGGTACAGGTCGTGGCCGCGCTCGTCGTGGTCGCGCTGGCGCTCCTGGTGTGGCGCTATGTTCTCCCTCCTTCGACGCACGTCCCGCCGTGAGGTCGGCCACTCCCGGCGCGCTGGCGGCACTGGCAGGGCTCACCTTGCTGGCGGGCGTGGCTCGCTTCGCGGCGGTCGATTTTGGTCTGCCCGATCGTTTCCGTCCCGACGAGGAATACATGATCTCGCGGGCGCTCGGCGTCGGCGACGACCCCAACCCCCATTTCGCGATCTACCCGGCAGCACAGATGTACCTCCAACACGTTGCCCTGCGCACCGCGGCAGCACTCGACCCGGAAGCGACCGGCGATTTCGGCGCGGCCTACGCCGGCCAGGGCGTCGCCCGAGCGCATCTCGTCGGTCGTCAGCTCTCGGCTCTGCTCGGCACGATCTCGGTACCGGCACTCTACTGGGCATTGGCGCCGGTCTGGGGCAGCGGCGCCGGGCTCGGGGCCGCTGCGGTCCTGGCCACGGCCACGCTGCACGTCCGCGAGTCGAAATACGCCACGACGGATGCCCCGGCTGTTTTCGTGCTCGTCTTGGCCATGGGGGCTCTGCTCCGACTCGTGGTCGGCGGCAAGCTGCGGCTGGCGATCACCGCAGGCGCTCTGACCGGACTTGCCGCAGCGACCAAGTACCCTGCCGGCGCGTTTGCCGTCGCACTTGGCCTTGCTCAGTTCGGCACGCGATGGCGCGAAGGCCGGAGCCTCTGGCGGACGCCCTTCGATCTCCGCCCCTGGGCCTCTCTGTGGGCCCTCTGTGCTGTGTTCAGCGTGGCCACCCCCTGGTTTTGGATCGACTGGGCGCAGACAAGCCACGACTTTCAGTACCAGCGCGGCTTCATCCTTGCGGGGACCGGCAATCCGCTCGCGGGCTCCGGCTGGAACTGGCTCTTCGCCGCCGCTCTCCCCGACTCCGTGGGCCCCGAGCTGGCTCTCGGGATGATCGTGGCCACGGTCTGGGTCATCTTCGTGCGGCGCCCGCCAGGCGGGCTCTCGCTGGCCGGTTTCGTGCTCGTGTCGCTGGTCGGGATCGCGTCGAGCAAGTATTCCTTCTACCGCTACCTCATGGTGCCCCTTCCAGCACTCGCGGCCTGCACGGGTCTCGCCCTGGCGGCGCTGGTGGATGCGTGCCGGTGCCGGCTCGGCCGCACCGTGGGCGCGCTCGTCGCGCTCGCCGCGGTGAGCGTCTTGCTCGTGCCGGGCACGATCCGCGACTACAAGCTGCTGCGACTGCTCGCGCGCCGCGACACGCGGACGCTGGCGCGCGAGTGGATCGAGCAGAACATCCCCCCCGGCAGCGCGATCGCCACACCGCAGCCCGACTCACCCTACGGCAAGCCCCAGCTCGAAGGCCGGAACCCGTGGACGACCCTCGAGCTCTCCGGGCCGCTCGTCGGCGACGCCCGTTGGATCCTGATCGACGAGAGTCCGCTCGGTTTCTACTCGCCAGGTGCGAGCGCGGCGACGCTCGGCCGACTGGCGACTACGGCGCGTCTCAGGCTAGACCTCGATCCCTACAAGCCCGGTACACCAGCGCCCGTCTTCGATCAGGCCGACGCGTTTTATGTGCCCCTGCGCCATGGCTCGAGCATGAAGCGCCCCGGTCCCCGGATCCGCATCTGGGAAGTTGCAACAGCGGAAGGAACAACGCCATGAACAACGTGCAGCCCGTCACGATCTACCACAATCCGGTGTGCTCGAACTCGCGCGGCGCGCTCCAGATCCTGCGCGACCGAGGCATCGATCATGTGGTCGTCGAATACCTGCAGCAGCCGCTGTCACGCGCCGACTTCGAGAGCATCCTCGCCATGCTCTCCGGCGATCCCACCGAGCTCGTGCGCCAGGACAAGCGCTTCAAGGAGCTTGCGCTCGACGCGGGCGCGTATGCGACGCCGGCCCAGGTGGTCGCCCTCTTGCTCGAGCATCCCGAACTCATGCAGCGGCCGGTGATCGTGAGCCGCGGCAAAGCGGTGATCGCCCGGCCGCCGGAGAAGCTCGCCGAACTCCTCGGCTGACAGAGACCGCCGTCCCCGAACCGCGACCCGAGCGCGGCACTAAGGCGTCGTGCGTCTGGCGCGCGACGGGGCAAACCAGCGGACCTGCCCGGGCGAGCGCAAAAGCCCGGCGATCTCGGCGGCAGCCGTCCCGGGCCCGAGGAAGAGATCGATCCGGGCGGGCCCGCGGATCGCGGCTCCCCGGTCCATCGCCACGACCACTCGCCGCAACGGCTCGCCGGAGGGCAGTGTCGTGTCGAGAAGACCCACGCTGCCGAGCGCCACCACCGCCGAATCGACGGCAACCGACCGCCCGGAAACCAGCGGCACGCCGAGAGCCCCGGGAGGCCCCTCGGCCTCGGGAAGGTCGAGCTTGCGGAAGAAGACGAAGCGCTCGTTGCGCTGCATGAGAGCGCGGGCCTCGGCCGGATGGCCCTCGAGCCACGCCCGGATCGCGGGTGCAGTCGCCTCGTCGAGCGATAATTCTCGCCGCTCGACCAGGATTCGTCCGATCGCCGTGTAGCGTCGCCCGTTGGTGCCGGCGTAGCCGAGGCGAATCCGGCGCCCGCCCGGAAGCACGAGACGTCCCGACCCCTGGATGTGAAGGAAGAAGAGTCCGATCTCGTCATCAGTAAAAAAGAGGATGGGCGCCCGGCCCGCGAGCGCACCGGCCTCGATTGCAGCCCGTGGTGGATGCCTCCCGGCCCGAGGCGGCGCACCCAGAATGGGAAACCGGAAGCGAGCGTCCGGCTGCTCGCGGGCCGCAAGCAACGGCTCGTAATAACCGGTCACGAGGACGGCCTCGGTGCGAGTTGCGGGCAGTGCCCCCAGTGTTTCCTCGGCACTCGCTCCCGGCGGTGCTGCCGCAAGCCGGGCCGCCATGCCAAGCAGTAATTTTCTCAGGTCAGCTCGCGCTACGGCCGAAGCACTGTGCCCGAGAGCGTCGGCCAGGGCCGATGGCTCACTTCCCGGAACGCCGCCGCCGCGCGGCGCTTCGGGGGCAGGTAGCCCGACGGTCCGCGGCGCGCAGCCGCACAGGCAGGCGAGCAGAGCCAGCGCCGCCCAGCGGCGAGCACGCGCCCCCCGGGCCAGCGCGACCACCGCAGCACCATGGCAGCCGGCGTCCGGGCGCTCGCTTTCGAGGACGCTCCGCCCGCGCGCGATCGGCCTTACGTCTGCCCCAGGACCGGACACTTCGTCCCTACGCCACACGCAGCGGGGCACTCAGAAACGGTAACTCAGCTCGACACCGAACGTGCGCGGCGGCAGGTAGTAGCGCAGGAGAATGCCGGTCGAGGACACGATCGGCTGAGTGAAATTGAAGACCGTCTCGTTGGTGAGGTTCTGTCCCCACAGCGCCACCTGCGCCTGATCATCCATAAAATCATAGCTGAGCCGCGCCTGCAACGTGTTGTAACCGGGCTGTACCGCGCCGGGCAGCTCGGGTCCCGAGTAGTGGACCTCCGTCTGGTAGTACCAATCGAGACGCGGCGTCCACCAACCCTTCATCCAGCTCGGCCCGACGGGGTCGAAGGGGAAGGAGTACTGCAGGCCGAAATGCAGCTGCGCCCGGGGTGCAGCGTTGAAGGTCTGGCCCGAGCGATCGAGCGGCTTTCCGGTCAGGTCACTGATTCCCATGAAATCATCGTAGACCGCGTCCAGCAGGCCGAAGGATCCCTGCACGAGCAAACCATCGAGCGGCGTCGCGAGCAGCTCGAGTTCGAGACCCTGGGTGGTGGCGCGCGCGGCGTTGAGGGTGAGCTGCTGAACGCTGAGCGGATTGCCCTCCTCGTCGTTGGTCACGTGGAAGGTGATGACCTGGATGTCGTCGTACTTGCCGAGGAACGCCGCGAGGTTGACGGTGAGCCGGTCCTCGAAGGCGATCGATTTGATACCCACCTCGTAGCTATCGAGGGTCTCGGGGGCGAAGGGCTGCAACTCGTCGGTCGTCCCCCCCGTGCTGAGCAGGGCATTGAAACCTCCGCCACGGAAGCCCTGCGCCCATGAGAGGTATCCCATCACATAGGAGAGCGGCAATGCGCCGAGCCATTCTTCGGGCACCGTCGCCGACACGCTGGCCATGGGTGTCCAGGCCTCGAAAATCTTGCTGTTGGCTACCTGCGGAAGTGTCACCGGCGGTACGGGGGCCAGGTCGGTGTAGTCGAGCGCCGATCCTTTCTTGTCCTGGGTGTAGCGCAGGCCTGCGGTCAGGGCGGCCCACTCGGTCGCATCCCAGGTCGCCTGCCCGAAGAGCGCCCAGCTCCAGTTATCCGTCGTCACCTCGGTCTCGTTCAGAACGTTGAGTAAGTCTGGATAGGCGCTGATCGTGGTGGTCGAACTCCCATCCTCCCAGAATCCGAACGCACCCGTGACGAAGGACAGCGTCCCGTCGGCGGCCTCACCGTTCGCCTGCACCTCCTGACTGATCTGACGCTGGGACCAGGGAGCACCCTGGTCGGGGCCACCCCCCATGTAGGTGAGCTGCGTCACCGGGTAGAGCGTCATATCCAGGTCCTGACGACTGCGCAGCTCTTGTTCACGCCACGACGTCAGCGAACGGACTTCCAGCGCGTCCAAACCGGGGTGTGACGGGGCCTCCCAGGTCGCGATGTTCCACAGACCGTAGCTCTCGACGTCGACCACGCCCGCGACGTTGGCGCTGAAACGGTAGGGTTCGGTCTCCCGGCAGGCATCGAAAAAGCCCGGTATTGCACGGCCCAGTCCATCTGGATTGACCACTCGGCACTCGCCGCTGCGGCCGTGGTCGCTGGAACGCCCCCAGGTGCCGCTCAGATTGTCGGTAAGATCGTCGGTGACGATGGCCTGCAATGAGGCGAGGACAACCGTCGAGTGGCGATCCGACCAGCGCTCGTCGCGGTAGGTGTCGGTGGTGTAGCCCGAGTCCTGAAGCGTGCTGACCGCGAGCCGCCCGAAGAGCCGGTCCTCGACGATCGGCGCATTGATCATGCCGCGTGCGTTGACCAATCCCAGATTCCCGGTCTGCAGAAAGGTGAAGGCCTCGGTCTCCGGTGAGGGCTTGGCCGTGGTGATGTTGACCGCGCCGCCGACCGTATTCTTGCCGAAGAGCGTGCCCTGCGGTCCACGCAGCACCTCGATCTGCTCGACGTCGAGCACGTCGACGAACTGCCCGACCATGCGCGGCAGGAAGACGCCATCCACGTAGATGCCGACGCCCGGATCGAACACCAATTCGCCCGACGGGGTACCGATCCCACGGATGATGATATTGCCGTCCTGCCCATCCTTGCCGCCATTGATCTGCAGGTTGGGCACCAGATCCTGGATGTCGTCGAGCCGCCGCACCCCCGTTTCCCGCAGCTCGCTCTCGGGGAGCGCGGTCACGGCCACCGGGGTCTCGGCAAGCAGCTCCTCGCGTTTGCGTGCACTCACCACGATCTCTTCTACTTGACGACGCACTCCCGCGACCGGCGCGCCCTCGCGCCCGGCGAGCGCGGCCTCGCCCTCGGCCAAGCCGGCGTCGGCTTCGTCCGCAGGACCACCGCCGGACTCGGGTCCCTCGGCCTCGTCGACGAATTCGGACGGCGCGCTGATCTCGGCGGCGGGGCTGACCCGTGCCGGCATCAGCCAGACGACAAGCAACGCCAGAGCCACGACGATCGCCGCGCACTCGGCGCGGCCCCGGACACCGGTCCGTCGCCCGGGCCTAGCGCAGCGGTCGCGCGCGATTTCAGGAGCCGTCCGCCTCAGGTCATGGTCCCCGTACATGCCGCCGCGCGTATCAGCTTCCGCGGCGGGCACCAATCGGCGCTGACAGAATCCACGAGCCCTCCGCTGCCCCCGGGGGCCAGGCCCCGCCCGGAGGACAGCCGTCCATCTCGCACCACATGCGGCAAGGGCTACACTGGCGGACGAGGCCGCGCCGCCGATGGCAACATCGTCGGACCGGGGCTAATGTCGCGGGCGGCGATGCGGGCGAGGCCGGTCCGTCCCCGGGGGACCACGGCCGTTCGAGTGAAGACGATGGTTGCGGGAGTGCTTCTGCTGAGTGTGGGCCTCGTGGTCGGCTTTGCTGTCGGCTGGGCTGTAGGCTGGCGCACGGGCTTCCGCGAGGGCCGCTCGACGATTCCCCTGGCGACGATTCGCGCCCTCGCCACGCATCTCCGGGTCTGCGAGGGAGCGCCGCCGGAAGCGGTGATCGAGCGCCTGCGCGCCGATCTCGACCTCGATGCCGACGAAGCCCGGCGTAGCGTTGAGGTGATCCCCAACGAGGTTCCGGCGCGCGCGAGCCCGCTTCGGCGAATCGGCTGAAGCGCGGCGCCGGCACCGCGCTAACCGACGGCCGGCCGTCGAGGAGAAGCCGGCCAGTCGGCAGAGGCGCGGCCCGGGTGCCGGCACGGCCCCCTGAGGATCGGAGGCGTTCCGGCCGACAATCCTCTGGTGAGGCCCAAGCGCCCAAAGCCGCCACCAGCCCCCTCGCTGGCCGCGCGCGGGGGCATCCCCCCCGACGCCGGAATGTTGGCGGAGATCGCGGTCCCGGGCCCGGCTGCACCCGGCCAGCTCAACCTCCACGAAACCTTGCGCTACGCTGCGTCTCCACGCCGGCACCCCGGGCGCCGGACCCCCGGCACACTCCTCGCCGACCCGGCCTGTGGGCTGCGCGACGAGATCCGCGATCTCGCCGACCGCCTCGAGCACGACGGCACGAGCATCGCCGACCTCCGCCTGATGCGCACGGCACTCAAGGAGATGCGCTGGGCCTGCCGCGTCTTCTCCAAATTCCGAGGGATCCGCAAGGTCACGACCTTCGGCTCCGCCCGCACCCCTCCCGGCAGTCCGGCCTGGGAGCAGGCGCGCACGTTTGCCGCGCGCATCACCGAACTCGGCTACATGGTGATCACGGGTGCCGGGCCGGGCATCATGGAAGCCTGCCAGATGGGCTCCGGGCGTGAGCGCAGTTTCGGGATCAACATCCGACTGCCCTTCGAACAGCAGCCCAACCCGGTGATCGGCGACGATCCCAAGCTGATCAACTTCAAGTATTTCTTTACACGCAAGCTGTTCCTCATGAAGGAAGCGGATGCGGTGGTCCTCTTCCCCGGCGGATTCGGAACACACGATGAGGGCTTCGAGGCCTTGACGCTGATCCAGACCGGCAAGGCCCCGGTCGTCCCCGTGGTCTTCATCGAGACGCCGGACGGACACTACTGGGGGACGTGGCGCGAGTACGTCGAGCAGCATCTGCGCGACCAGGGGCTGATCTCTCCCAGCGACATGGATCTCTTCCGCGTCACGGACGATGTCGACGACGCGGTCGCGGAGATCGTGCGCTTCTACCGCTGCTACCACTCGAGCCGCTGGGTCGGGGAGTACATGGTTCTCCGCTTGCAGGTAGCGCTGGCGCCCGCTCTGGTGACCGATCTGGCGCAGGAGTTTGCCGACGCACTCCACGAACCGGTGATCGAGCAGCGGCCGGCCCTCCCCGAGGAGGCCGACGAACCGGCGCTGGCGCACCTGCCGCGACTGGTCGTGCCCCTGCGACGTCGCTCGGCCGGACGGCTGCGCCGGTTGATCGATCGGATCAATTCAGCCTGACGGGCGACACCCACGCTGCTACCCCCGGACAACGATTGCGGGCTGTCGGGACCGGAGCTAGGCCTTCCGCCGCGCCGGCTCATTCACGGTCTCTGCAATCTCAACATTCAGGAAGCCATCCCATGACGACCCCCGGACACTACCGGACAGCAGTCGCGATCGTCGGCGGTGCGACCGCTGGCGCGGAAGCCGCCGAGAAACTCTCGGCCGCCGGCGCTCTCTGCGCCGTCTTCGAACAGAACGACCGTCCCTACGGGAAGGTCGAGGATGGTCTGCCGCGCTGGCACGAGAATCTGCGGCTCAAGGAGTATGCGGCGATCGACGCCAAGCTCGATCGCGCCGGCGTACACTTCATCCCTCGCACCGGGATCGGCCACGAACTCGGGTTCGGCGAGCTGGTCGATGGCTGGGGGTTCGATCTCGTTCTGCTCGCCAACGGCGCCTGGCGAGATCGGCCGCTGCCGGTGCTCAACGCCGACACCTACGTCAATCGTGGATTGATCTACCAGAACCCGTTCATCTACTGGTTCAATCACTACGAAGAACCGGGCTACAATGGGCCCTCCTACGCGATTGCCGATGGCACCATCCTCGTCGGCGGCGGTCTCGCGTCGATCGACGTCGCCAAGGTCGTGCAGCTCGAACTCGTGGCGCGCGCCCTTTGGGCGCGCGGCATCCGGCAGGACCTGCTCGAAATGGAGACCGAGGGCATCTCCGAGACCCTCGCCAAACACGGACTCGCCTGGCTGGACCTCGGCCTCAAGGGCTGCACGCTCTACTACCGCCGGCGTATCGAGGACATGCCGCTCGCGGAAGCACCGGCGAACGCCACGGCCGCTCAGCTCGAGAAGGTCGGTACGGTGCGCCGCCGGATCCTCGAGAAAGCACAGAGCAAATTTCTGTTCGACGTGGAGCCGCTGTGGACCCCCGTCGGCCTGCTGACGCATGGCGACCAACTCGATGGCCTGCGCTTCGCCCGTACCCGGCTCGACGAAACCGGTCGGGCCGTGGGCGTTGCCGGCGAGATCCGCAACGTTCAGGCGCCGGTCGTGATCTCGTCGATCGGCTCGATCCCCCAACCCATCGAAGGCTTGCCGATGGACGGCGAGTTGCTGCGACTCGAAGATCTCGACCTCGGCGCCGTGGTCGGTTTCAACAACGTCTTCGGCTGCGGCAACGTCGTGACCGGAAAAGGCAATCTGGTCGCCTCGCGTCGCCACAGCGCCCAGGTCGCCGCTCGCCTGATCGAGCGGCTCGAGAGCCTCGCCGGGGCAGGGGACAGCAACGGACGCCTGACCGAAGTCGAACGACGGATCGCCGAACGACAGAAAGCGGTCGGCTACGACGGCAGCTACGCCGCGTGGGCAGCGCGGGTCTCACCGCCGACGCGCGAACCATGAGCGAGCCTCCCGGCCGCATCGTTCAGGGAAACATGATCGGGCTCAGCCTGCCCGACATCGACGTCTGGAGCGAGCGCGTGGTGACGGTGCTCGGGCAGAACCCGGGGCCCTTCACCGGACCGGGGACGAATACATTCTTGGTCGGTACCTCGGCCCGGCCGCTCTTGCTCGACCTGGCACAGGGCCACCCCGGCTGGCCCCCCCTCCTCATGCGAGCGCTCGCGGAACACCGTGGGGGCAGGGAGATCGACGCGGTCGTGGTGACGCACTCCCATCCCGACCACATTGGGGGCTTCGCCGACGTTCGCCGGCTCTTCGGCGAGCGCCCGCTGCACAAGCTGCCGTGGAGCAGCATGGACGGCGACGTAGCGCCGGCGATCGTCGCCGCGGCCAGCGACACCGTCGTCGCGACCGAGGGCGCCACGCTACGCGCAATCCACACGCCCGGTCATGCCGAAGACCATCTGTGCTGGTGGCTCGAGGAGGAACGCGCCGTGTTCACCGGGGATGTCGTCCTTGGCGCCGGCACCACCGTGATCCCCGAGCACGGCGGCGACCTGCTCGATTACATGAATTCGCTGCGGCATCTGCTCGCGCTCGATCCCGAGATCATCTACCCCGCGCACGGTCCTGCGGTTCGCGACGCCAGTGACCGAATCCGCGCCTACATCGCCCACCGTGAGCTGCGCGAGGAGCAGATCATCACGGCGCTGCGGGCCGGCACCGAACACGTCGCGGAAATGGTCACGCGGATCTACGCCGACGTTCCGGCCTTCCTCCACCCGGCGGCGGCCACCTCGGTGCGTTCTCACCTGCGCAAGCTCGAGCGCGAAGGCCGCGCAAAACGCGACGGCGAAAGCTGGGCGCTGGCCACGCCTACCGGGATCGTCGCGTAGCCAATACGACCGATACCGCCACGCCGGACCAAATGCGCGCTCAGGCGAGGCAACGTCGCAGCAAGATCTCCTCGAACTGATTCGCCGACGTCTCCCAGTCGCGTTTGGCCATCTCGCGCGCGCCCGAGCCCGCGATCCGGTCGCGTAGCTCGTCGTCGTCGAGCAGGGCGCTCACCGCCGCGGCCACGGCCTCGGGGGAACTCTCGGCGAGCAGACAGGTGCGCCCGGCATCGACCATCGACGCGATCGCCGGCCGGTCGATCTCGACCACGGCACACCCCGCCGCCATCCCTTCGAAGGGAACCCACGAGATATTCGCCGAGAGCGAAAAGGTCAGCAGCACGTGCGCGCGGTCCATCTCGCGCGCGACCTCCTCGCGACCGAGGACACCGAGCACGAGGTGGCGGAACGGCAGCGCCGGCAGATCCTCGGCCCGGGTCCCGAAGAGAGCAACCTCGACCTCGGGACGATCGGCGAGCACGCGTTCTAGAGCGGCGATACCGAGATCGAATCCCCGGCGAGCGAGCCCGGGGCGCGCGAAGAAAAGGACCCGCAGTGGCCGGGGCCGCTCGGAGGGCGGCGTGCGCAGGTGAAACACCTCGCGATCGACCGCAAAATCAATCTGCTCAACGGCCCGGCCGGTCAGCTTCCCGATACGCGAGGCCAGCGCGCCACCGATGCAGACGTGCTGCAGGGGGAGATCGTACGTCTGGCGTGCCCGGCGGTGGTAGGGGTCGGCCTCGGCATAGAAATCGGGTTCGTAGTCCTGCACAAAATATAAGCGAAGGGGGGACCACTGCCCCCGCGCCACGGTGAACGCCGTCGGCCAGTTGGTCGCGATCATCGCGTCGGCCGACTCCACCCGGTCGTGGCCGACGACGACCTCGAGGTCGAGCGGACCGAAGTGTTGCTGGCAGTATTCACTGATTTCGGTGTCACTGAGCAGCGCCAGGTGGGCCACGCGCTCGACGTAGATCGTGACGCGATGCCCGCGACGCCCGAGGTGGTTCGCGAGCCGGAAGATCGTGCGGTAGCCCCCGCTGGTCTCACCGATGGGCGCGCGGACGACCCAGTTGATCGTGAGCGGGCGGTTGCGCGGCCGCGCCGGCACAAGAGTGCCCATCGTCGCGAGCAGAAGTGCGCTGCGGGCGCGCGTCGTCTCGGTCTCCAGAACCCGCGCGCGAGCCCGCGCTCCGATCGCCCGCCGCAGACTCCTGTCGGAGACGAGCCGGACCAGACCGGCCTCCCAATCGGCGGACTCGGCGGCAAGCCAGCCACTCTGGCCGTGTTCGATCAGGCGCGCGAAATCGGGCGTGGGCGAGGCGATCGTCGGCACGCCGAGCAGCGCCGCTTCCAGAAACTTGACACCGCTCTTCGACTCGGTGAACGGATTGTCATCTTCGAGCGGGGCAAGATTCACATCGACACCGGCGAGGATGCCCGGCAACGCCTGCCAGGGGACCAGCGGCAAGTGCCGGAACCGCCCGCCGAAGCGCCCAAACCGCTCCGACACGTCGATATGCCCCACGGTCAGAAGATGAACTCGCGGATTCCAGTCCATGATCCGCTCGAGCGCCGGCGCGATTCGCCCGAAGTCGCGATCATGGGTCGGCGTACCGCTCAGATACGCGACCACGACCGGGCCATCGTCATCGCGCACCACGGGGCGGCTGGCCAGCGCCTCGTCGGCGAGACGCACCATCTCTTCGCTGACGGCGTTGGGGACGACGGCGACCGCGGAGACGACCGCACGTGCACGCGCGGCCAGCGGCTCGGTCGAGACGATCACTCCGCCGCAACGCTCGAGGGTGCGCCGGTATCGGACGAGCCCCTGGAGGTAGAGCGCTCGCTCCGACACCGCCATGGTCTCGAGCGCCGCGACGTGGTCGGCGGCCGCAAGATCAAAGATCCAGTCATCGGTTTCGAAGAGAACTCGCGTGCCATCGGCCTCGGCTGCCCGCAGGAACGCGTCCACTGCACTGTCGAAAGCGACCCGGTGCAGGACGAAGAGAGCGTAGTGCCCCACCGCTTGCAGCAGATCGATCTGATCCTGCCGGAAGACGTCGACCGAGAGGCCAGCAGCGCGCAACGCATCGGCCTGGTGCGCGCAACGGTAGCGCAGCGCGTCGCCTGGACATCCGCTGACGAAAGCCACCGCCGCGCGACCGCAGCGCGGCGCCGCTCGCCAGCTCTCCGACCACGGCAATTGATCGTCGGCGTGATCGAGATCATCGACCCAGCCGCCCATCAGGGGTTCGAGCAGCCGCCGGTGCCAACCCCGTCCGCGAACGAAGCTGCCGAGACGAGTGCCCGCCACGGCAAGCGACGCCGTGGCGCGGGCCCGCAGGCGGGCCGCGGCTAGCCCCAACTCACGCCCGGCCGAGGAGGCACCGGACCAACGCTGATTTCCCGGACGAGGTGCCACACGCATCGAGCCGATCCGCTCCCGCAGCCGGCTCGCCCTCGCCTACCACACAGGTCGCTCCGGCCAACGGGCCACGCGGCCGAGCGCGGCTCAGCCCAGGCGGTAGAGTTCGACCGCGTTACCGACAAGGATCCGGTACAACTCGTCCTCGGGCACGCCGAGCGCGGTCTCCTTGATCTGCTTGCGCGAATACGGCCATTCGGTGCCGTGATGGGGGTAATCGGTGGACCACATCATGTTGCGCACGCCGATGTGATGACGGTTGGCGAAGGCGTAGGCATCCTTCATGAAGCTGCACGTCCAGTTGCGGTGGAAGTAGTCCGAGGGCGTGAGCTTCAGGTTGCAGTCCGCCCACCTGCGGTTGCGCCAGTAGCGGTCGTCAAGTTGCTCGAGAAAGTAGGGAATCCAGCCACAACCGGCCTCGACGCCAACGAAGCGAAGCTCGGGAAAGCGGTCGAACACGCCCGAGATGATGAGTTCGCCCATGTGCTTGGGCATGTCGAGCATACCCGTGGTCGCAAGGCCGGGGATGTCGCCGCCCTGCTTGCCCGTCGCCTTCGGAGCCGGGCTGAAGCGCGGCGTGATGCGAACGTGGATGTGAATCGGCACGCCGAGCTCCTGTGCCTTGGCCCAGACAGCGTCGTCGTCGGCCGATACCTTATCCTGACCGGAAGGCCAGCACACGATCACCGCACCCCGCGCGCCCATGCGAACGCAGCGCTCGAGTTCGGTCGCCGCCGCCGCCCCACCGATCGCCGGCAGATAGGCGAGCCCGAGCAGTCGCGCGGGATCGGGCCGGACGAAGTCCTGGAAGATCCAGTTGTTGAGCGCCTGCAGGGCCGCGAGCTGAGCTGCGTCGTCCTGCATGCGGTAGAAGTAGCCAAGCATCCGACCCGAGCTGAAGAGAACCTCGGCATCGACCCCGTCCTGGTCCTGTTCGAGCAGGCGCGGCGCCCCCTGGAAGAAGCCCTGGTTCATGGTCTGGTAGGTGACACCGGTCCACTTGAGGGTGTGCTCGTCCTTGCCTGCCGCGGCGTAGATGCCCAGCGGCGAGGGCTCGCCCGCGCCGTAGTTCCAGGCGTCACCACCGTCCTTGTCCTTGACAAGCTTCGGTGCGATTTCCTGGTACTTCGCCGGCAACCAATCCTTCCAGAGATTGGGTGGCTCGATGAAGTGGGCGTCGGCCGAAATCAACTTGTAGTTCATCTTTGACATCCCCCTGGCGAATGCTGAACCGCCGTTCGGACTTTGGAACGGCCGTTCATTCCTAGCTTCCTGCGCCGCGAGATCAAGCGAACCCGAGCCGGAAGCACTCCCGACGAAGCCATTGAGCCTCTGCCCGAAAGGGGCGCCCTAGTTCGAATTCGCTGAAAATTCAGCTATTTAGAGCATTTCCCGGAACGATTCCCCCCAGCGCCCGATGGGAGAGACGCCGCGGCTCGCTTGCGCCACGGCGTCTGTTCCGCCCAAACCCGGCAGATGCGGGCCAGGCCTTGGCCGATCGAGCCCGCACCGGCCTCGAGACGGCGGACACGCCCCGAGGCCGCCCAGCTCTCGTCCCCGCTTCAGCGGCCGCCGGGCATCGGGCACGAGGGCAGATCCGTGCTGCCCATCAGGAAGCGATCCACGCCCCGCGCGGCTTCACGTCCCTCCCAGATCGCCCACACCACGAGCGACTGGCCGCGGCGCGCGTCGCCACAGGCAAAGACCCCGTCGACGCTGGTCGCCCATCCCTCATCCGCCGCGGCGTTGCCACGCGGATCGAGGCCGACGCCAAGCTGGTGCAGCAGTGGCTTCTCGGGTCCGACAAAGCCCAACGCCAGCAGCACGAGATCGACATCCATCTCGAACTCGCTGCCCGCAATCTCGCGCATCTGCGGGCGACCACCACCCGCCGGCATGTCCCATTCGAGGCGCATGGCCCGGAGCTTCCGGACCCGCCCGTGCGCGTCGCCGCTGAAACCGAGTGTGTTGATGCTCCAGTCACGGATCACGCCCTCCTCGTGGGAAGACGAACTGCGCAGGATCATCGGCCAGCTCGGCCACGGCGCGACCCCATCCTCGCGACGGCCCTCGGCCGGGCGCGGCAGCAGCTCGAATTGATGCACGGCCACCGCGCCCTGCCGATTCGACGTGCCGAGACAGTCCGAACCCGTGTCGCCACCGCCCAGGATCAGAACCCGCTTTCCTGTCGCCACGAGTTGGTCGACGACGCGATCGCCCGCCCCGACCCGATTCGCCTGGGGCAAGAACTCCATGGCGAAGTGAACGCCCCCGAGGTCCCGGCCGGGAACATCGAGATCCCGCGCCTGCGTCGAGCCCGTGGCCAGGACCACGGCGTCGAACTCACGCCGGAGCTCGTCCGACGTCAAATCGACGCCGACGTTCACCCCCGGCCGGAAGGTAACCCCCTCGGCCTCCATCTGGAGCATGCGCCGGTCGATGAGGTGCTTCTCCATCTTGAAATCGGGAATACCGTAACGCAGCAACCCGCCGATCCGGTCCGCGCGTTCGAGAACCGTGACGGCGTGGCCGGCGCGCGCGAGTTGCTGTGCGCAGGCAAGCCCGGCCGGCCCGGAACCGACGACAGCTACCGACTTTCCGGTCTTGCGTGGCGCGATCTCGGGCACGATCCAGCCCTCGTGGAAGGCGTGCTCGACAATCTGTTTCTCGATTTGCTTGATGGTGACGGGCGTCTGCGGGATATTGAGGACACAGGCTTCCTCGCACGGCGCCGGACATCCCCGGCCGGTGCACTCCGGGAAAGTGTTGGTCGAGTGCAGGCTCTGGATCGCTTCTCGCCAGCGCCCCCGGTACACCAGATCGTTCCAGTCGGGGATGATGTTCCCGAGTGGACAGCCCTTGTGGCAGAAGGGAATGCCGCAGTTCATGCAACGCGCGGCCTGCTTGCGGAGATCGGTCTGGTCGAGCTTGCCCTCGAGTTCGCGCCAGTCGCGCAGCCGCTCCTCGACCGGCCGCCGATGCGGCAGCTCGCGCTCGTAATCCAGGAATCCGCTGATCTTTCCCACGACTCCGCTCCTGCTGATCAGACGCTCGCGACCTGCGCGGCCTCGCCGCCGAGGTGTTGGGTCTCGAGAACACGGCGGTACTCGGTCGGTACGACCTTGCGGAAGGCCCGCCGGGCTGCGGCCCAATCCGAGAGAAGACGCGCGGCGAGCGCACTCTGCGTATACTGCTGGTGACGCCGCACCAGCTCGCGAATCTGATCGAGTTCGGCTTCCGAACCCGTCTCGATCTCGACCGCCCCGCGATTGCAATGAGCCGGAAACGTGCCGGCCGGATCCCAGACCCAGGCGATTCCACCGCTCATGCCCGCCGCGAAATTGCGACCGGTCGGCCCCAGCACGACGACGAGCCCACGCGTCATGTACTCGCAGCCGTGGTCACCCACGCCCTCGACCACGGCCGTGGCGCCACTGTTGCGGACGGCAAACCGCTCGCCGGCACGGCCGCGCAGGAAGACCTCGCCACCTGTGGCGCCGTAGAGGGAAACATTGCCGACGATGCTGTTCTCCTCCGGCACGAAGGTGGCTTCCGCCGGTGGCACGACCACGATGCGGCCGCCCGAGAGGCCCTTGCCAAAATAGTCGTTGGCGTCGCCCTCGAGCCGGATCGCTATGCCTCTGGCGAGAAAGGCCGCGAAGCTCTGCCCGGCCGAACCACGGAACTGGATATTGATCGTCTCGGCAGGCAGCCCCTCCTCGCCCCAGCGGCGCGAGACCTCGGCCGAGAGCAGGGTACAGACGGTCCGGTTCACGTTGCGGATCGGCATCGACAGCTCGACCCGCCGCTTGTGCTCGAGGGCTTCGCGCGAGAGTTCGATGATCTGCCTGTCAAGCGCCTCGGCCAGACCGTGATCCTGTGCCTCGACACACGAGATGGCGACAGAGGCCGGCACCTCGGGCTTGTGGAGGATCTGCGTCAGGTCGATGCCCTTCGCCTTCCAGTGTTCAATCGCGCCTGCCGCATCGAGAATCTCGACCCGGCCGACCATGTCCTGGAGACGCCGGAAACCAAGCCGCGCCATGTGCTCGCGGACCTCCTCGGCGATGAACATCATCATGTTGATGACGTGCTCTGGCCGGCCCTCGAAGCGCTTGCGCTACTCGGGGTCCTGGGT
>SXLG01000103.1 GCA_005777805.1 Pseudomonadota bacterium | reverse complement strand
TCGATCGGGACACTGCCTGTCCACCGCCTTTGGCATCTTCTCCCCCAGGTTCGACAGAGGAGGGATTTGATCCATGCACACACAAACCATCGTCACCCCTGCGGGCACGCTTGTGCTCCATGATCGGCTGGAGATCCGGACAGACGTCCGGCGAGGCGATCTCGTCTGCTTCCAGCGCACCGGCCCACAGGTGGTGTCCCTCCGTCCCGCCGGCGACGCGCCTGACCTGCCCTGCTTCCGCGCCGCCCGCGGCCGCACCCCGGGCTTGGTCGTCTTCGAGGCGCTGGTGGCAAGCTGAGCCGGTCGGAGCCGAAGTGGAGGAAGTGAACAGCCCCCCTGCCCCACGAGCACTCCGTCGGGGGCTCCGACCTGGATTCGAGCGACATTCCCCTACGCGAAAGCCTCTCGAACGGCCAATTTCCGAAACACCGACCCGGCGTTCGGGGAGGATCCCTGATGGGATTCGGGCGCGGCATTCCCACAACCCGGACCCATCCGGGGGAGTGCGCCGCGCACGTTCGACCCCGCGACAATTTCTTTTCCTGTTTCGCTGGCTTCCGGCTTGGCTTTGCTCACAAATCGTGAGTACGTCCTCAAACATGGCGACGAACGCACCACCGGCCCGAAACGGATCGCCCGCAGCACCCGCCCGCCGCACGCTCCCGCGCCAGCCGCGCGTCAAGCGGGGGCCCGGCCGTCCTCGCCTCGAAGACGCTGCCCGGCTCGCGGCACGCAGCCGCATCCTCGATGCCGCACGCCGACTGTTCTCAACCCATGGTTACGAGTGTACGACCACACGCGACATCGGCGATCGCGCCGGTGTCGACGCGGCCCTGGTCAATTACTATTTCAAGACCAAGGAGGAGTTGCGCGAGATCATCCTCAAGGAGGTCGAGGACGAGTCGACCGCTCGCCTGCGACCGCTCGTCGAAGACCACAGCCGGCCGGCGATACAGCGATTCCCCGACGTGGTCGACACCCTGGTCGCCATTCTCGCCAACCACCCGGAGTTTCTACCGCTTCTGACCGAGCTCAGTATCGAAGGCGTCGCAGTGCCATGGCCCGACAGTCTCGGTCTGGTTCGCACGTGCCTCGAAGAAGTCGTCGCCGAGAGCCGCGGAACGGCAAAGCCCGACGGCGCGACCCTCTCCGCCATGCTGCTCGGCATGGTGTCCTGGCCTTTCATCTTCCGCCGCACGGGACGCCGCCATTTCGGTCTCGATATCGCTGACGGCGCGACACGCGCCCGATACAGCGCGCAGATCGTCAAGCTCGTGCTGGCGGGAATCGGCGCGAGCACACCCGGCGCCGCACCGGCGCGCGCCGCGCGCGCAACCTGAGCCCACCGCGCGACTTCGCCGCACGCGGACGGGCGGGCCACCGGTTCGACGTTGTCGACGGCACGCGGCGCCCCGACACACCGTGGTCCGTGGTGGCGTGCGGATCCCCAGGGGCGCGCCGGAGCGTGCCGACGGCTGGGCTCGTGCTCAGCCTCCGGTCGCGCCGTCGGGCACGGTCGTGTCCAGCGACGCGTCGGGCGCCACCAGCGGCGCGACCTCGAGCCGGCCGGCAGCGCCCTCGCGGACCACGAGGATCTCGCAGTTGCGGGCGACGCGACCTCCCCTGAACTCGCCCTCGACGTGAGCGCACAGGGCAAGCATAACGCCACCATGGCTCACCACCACCACGTCCAGGCCGGCATGGGCGACCCGCAGACGATCCAGGACCAGCCCGGCACGCCGTCGCACATCCACCAAAGATTCTCCGCCGGCGGGACACCACTCCCAGAAGCTCGCCCGGTCGTACTGCGGCGCGTGCAGCATGGCTTCGTAGGGCTGCCCGGCCAGCTCACCAATCGAACGCTCCCGCAGATCGTCCTCGATCGAGATGGGCAACGCGTGCCCGAGTTCATCGGCGATGAGTGCGGCGGTGTGACGGGCTCGGTGATAGGGGCTGGCCACGATGCGGGCGGGAGAGGCGGCGCGCGCGAGGGCTGCGCCCGCCGCCCGGGCCTGATCGATGCCCGCCGAGGTCAGCCGGATGTCCGGGTCGAACGAGAAGCGCCGGAGTGCGTTGCCCTCGCTCTCGCCGTGCCGGACGAGGAACAAGCGCCCCCCCTGAACTCCCTGCGGCCGACTCATGGGCGCCCGAACCGCGCACGAAGTTCATGCTTGAGAACCTTGCCGGTGGCGTTGCGCGGAAGTTCGTCGAGGATCTCGACCTGCTCGGGAATCCGTTGCGCCATGACGCCGCGCCCGACCATGAAGCGGCGGATGGAAGTCACGTCAAGAGCCTCGCCACCGGGCCGCGCCACGATGCAGGCACACACGCGCTCGCCGCTGGCGGCGTCGGGCAGCCCCACCACCGCCACCTGGGCCACGCCGGGATGCGCGTGGAGATCATCCTCGATGGCGCGCGCGCTCAGCGTTTCGCCCTTGCGGAGGATGACTTCCTTGGTGCGGCCCGTGATCCGCACGAACCCGGCATCATCGACCACGGCAAGATCACCGGTGCGGATGAAGCCGTCCGGCCGGAACGCCTCGCGCGTGCGTTCGGCGTCGATATAGCCGACGCAGAGTTGGGGCCCGAAGAGTTCGACCTCGCCCTCGCAGCCGGGGGGTCGGGGCCGCCCGGCCTCGTCGACCACACGCAGAACAACGCCCGGCGTCGCTCGGCCGTCGGTCGTGACCAGCGCCTCCTCCGCATCGCCCCGCCGCCCCGCGGTCGCCATCGGGCATTCGGTCATGCCGTAGGAGCGATAGACGAAGCAGTCGAGCTGCCGCCTCACGGCCCGCACCAGATCGGGCGGAACATCGGTCGCGCCGATGCCGGCAATCTCGACGCTGCGGACGCGTTCGGTGGTGAAACCCGGCGTCGCGAGCAGGGCCTGCAAGATGGGTGTCGGCCCGCCGGCACTCGTCACGCCCTCACGCTCGATCAGCTCGAGGCCCCGCGCCGCGTCGAAGGGTTCGAGGAAGACCGTGCGCGTGCCGTGCGCGACCGGCCCGACCGCAAAGGCCGCGATGCCGCCGATATGCGTCAGCGGAAACCACAAGATTGAAACGCGCCCCGCGGCACCGATCAGCCCTTGCTGGATGTCCATGAAGGACCCGAGCGTCGAGGGGGTATGCAGGACGCCCTTGGGATCGGAGGTGGTGCCCGAGGTGTAGAACACAGCACTGGTGTCGTGCGCCGAAAATGGCGACGGCGGCAGTCCCGGATCGACCGCCGCGCCGAGCGCATCGTCGAGGGCCTGTTGCCCCGGCAGAGGCTCGGCGCGCGCCACGAACACATGCTCGAGTTCGGGTGCGCCAGAGCACAGCGTTCGCGCCAGCTCGCGATGGTCGAAACCGCGCCAGCTTCCCGGCACCACCAGCGCCCGCGAGCGCGCCTCGCGCAGAATGAAGGAGAGTTCACGCTCGCGCAGGATCGGCAGCAAGGGGTTCGAGATCGCACCGATGCGGTCGAGGGCGAACGTGAGCACGACGCCCTCGATCCAGCCTGGGAGTTGCCACGAGACGACGTCGCCGGTCCCGATCCCTCGGCGCCTGAGCCCCGAAGCCAACCGGGCGACGCGTTCGGCCAGATCGCGGACGGTGATCGAGGCGCCGTCTACAGTAAAATTGACCAGATCGGGCGCGCCGGCGAGACGATTCGCGAGTCGCGTTGAAAGCGGGGGACGAGGCCATTCGCCGCGCGCCTCATGTGCCGCGATGCGTTGCCGGGAGGGCCGAACCCCAGAGGCCTTGACGGACGACATACTCTCCCTGCTAGCCGAGGGCCGCCGACGCTTCCACGAGGGAGGGCACCGCCGAGGCAGGCAACCGGATGGAGAGCGGGCCGGAGGCCCGCGAATCGCGCCCACCTGCCCGCTGCTGCTAGCCTCGGCTGCCGTGAGTGCGGACAAGAGCGGGAAGACCCTCGCGTGCAGAACATGCGCCGCCCCCACCCCTGCCGAGGCCCGCTTCTGTCCCGGCTGCGGTGCAAAGCTCCCCTCCCCGCCGGATACCGGCACCTCCGGGAGCGAGGGGCGGGTTTGGCGGCCCCTGGCCGTCCTCTTCGCCGGTCTCACCACGAGCGCCAGCGGCCGCACGATGCGGGCTGACGACTGGCACCACCTCGCGACCGCCCTGCTGCGCTCGGCCGAGGAGACGGCCCAGCGTCACGGCGGAACGATCGATCGTTTCTCCCTCGCTCAAGTAAAGCTCGTTTTCAGCCCGCGGGCGGCACGCAGCGAACATGCCGGCTCCGCCGGTCGTGCGGCCGCGGATCTCGCGGCCCGGTTGCGCAACGGGCTCGACGAACTCCACCACCAGCGTGGCCTCCAGGCGTCCTTCCACATCGCCCTGCACGCCGCAGATGCGCTTGTCAATCCTATCGATAACGAGCAGACGCCGGAGGGGCACGGCCTCGTCGCCGGCGTGGCCGCTCGCGTCCTGCAGCAGACGCCCTCCGGGGCGATCTGGCTGACCGAGCAGGCGGCTCGACTCTGCGGTGAAGAGCTGCATTCGCGTCCGCTCGGCGCGTTCGAGATCCGGGGTCTGCCCGAGCGGCTCGTGCTGCACGAACTCATGACCATCGACTCTCCCGACATCGTCGTGTCGCGGCGCGCGAAGGATGCGCCCGCACTCGAGGGCCGCGAGGCCGAGCTGGCCTGGCTCGAACGGGCGGTCGAGCGGGTGGAACAGCAGGGCAACGCCGTCCGGGTCGTGATCGAAGGCGCGGCCGGCATTGGCAAGACCCGACTCGTGACCGACTTCGCCGATCGCCTCGAACGGCGCGGCTTCCGGACCTTCCTCGCCCGCGGCACGCCCCAGCTACGCTTCGAGCCCCTCTCCGGCGTGCGGCGCTTCCTGCGCGAGCAGCTCGGCCGCACCATGCCCGGGCACGGCGCCTCAGCAAACCTGATTTCCAGGGAACACCTTGCGACGCGCCTCGCCGACCTCGCGGTGGAGTTTGCCCTCGATCTGCAAGCGCTCCGGGGCCTGCTCGAACCCGACGGTGTCGGAGCACCCCTCCCTGCCGTGACGCCCGAGCGGCAGGCCGCTGCGCTGGAGGGGTTGATGCGGGCGTTCCTCGGCAGCTCGCCGACCACGACGCCACGGGCCTTCATCGCCGACGACGCGCAATACATCGATCCGACCAGCAGCGCGCTCTGCGCCTCGGCGATGGCAAGCACGGATCCGGCACCACTTCTCATGATCATGACCATCCGCTCCGGCGAGGGCCTGCCCTGGATGGCTCCCGAGTTCGGGTTCGAACGCCTCGTTCTGTCGCCGCTCGGCGCGAGCGAATGCCGCAACCTGGTCAAGCGCGTTGTGCAGGATCACCCGAACGCTTCGGACACCGTCGTGGCCTCGATCGCGCGGCGCTCGGGCGGCAACCCGCTCTTCGCCGAGGAACTCGCCCGTGCCGCGCTCGACACCGAACGGGCCGCGGGGCAGCCGCTGCCGACCTCCCTCCGCGCAGCCGTCGCTTCCCGTCTCGACCATCTGCAGGCACCTCTGCCGCGGCTGGTCCGCATTGCGGGCGTGATCGGGCCCGCTTTCCCCGTGGGACTCCTCGCACGCCTTCTCGAACTCGAGCCCTCGCTCCTCGAACCGCTGCTGGCCGAACTCGAGCGCGAGGGAGTGATCCGACCGGCGCTCACCGATGAACCGGGCGACCGGGCGTTCTGTCACCCCGTCCTTGCGGAGGTCGCAGCGGCCGAGATGCCCGCCGCAGAGCGCGCCGCACTCGAGGCCCGCATCGCCGGTATCCTTGCGGTGGCCGACGGCACCGAGACGAGCGTGAACCCCGCCCACATCGCGACCCGTCTCGCAGCGGCCGGAGACTTCGCCGCCGCCCTGCGCTGGTATGCCCGCGCCGTCAAGCTTGCAGCCAACGATCCGAGCGCGGCACTCGAGCATCTACGCTCGTTGCTTGCCCTGGCACGCGCACGTCCGACCGAGCCGTATTCGGCCAAGGAAGGCCTGGCCGCAAGCCTCGAACTCCTGCGTCTGTCCTGGACGTACGGCGTTGGAGAAGCCGAGGTCGAGGCCACCGCCATGGACGGCCGCGACTGGGCTCGCGCCCTGCACGACCCGGAGGCGGAAGCCCTGCTGCTCGATCTCCACGCGAGTCTCCTGAGTTCGCTCGGCCGGATCCCACCCGCGCTGGCCGTTGCCGAGGAGGGCCGCACGATCGCAGCCCAGCGTGGCCATCCCGATCTGATCACGGCGCTGGGCGCGCGCCGGGCCTTTGTGCTCTACTACGCGGGCAATCTCCGCGCGGTCCGCGACGCCACCGCGACGTGTGCTCCCGAAGGGACAAGCCCGGATCTCGGACGGAGCTTTCTCGGCTTCTCCCCCGCCCTCTACCTCGGGATGCTCTCCGGAGTCTGCGCGATGGAGTTCGGCCGATTCGAGGAGGCTCGAACCCTGCTGCGACAGGCCGCACTCGCCAGTGCCGCCGCTGGCGATCTGGTGGTCTCGGCATGGGTCGTTGCGTGCGCCGGCCCGCTCGCGCACGCGTCGGGCATCGAGGTCGATCACGCCATCGAGCAGTCTGAATTGGCATTGACCCAGCTCCAGGGCATGGCCGCGCCTCTGGCCGTTGCGGCGGCGGGTCTCTCGCTCGGGATCGCGCTGCTCGCGGGCCGCCGCTTCGATGATGCCCATGAAGTTCTCGGGCACGCGCTCGCGACAACGCGCTCGCGGAGCCAGGCGTGGCTGGTCGAGGCCCCCATTTGCGCTGCCCTCTCGCGCGCACTGACGGGCTCGAGCCGCGCCGACAAGGCTCTCGAGCCGGCGCGCTACGCGGTGACCTTCACCCGGCTGCGCAGCGCACGACTGCTTGAGCTTGACGCCTTGGCCGCGCTGGCCGAAGCACTCATCGCACAGGGCGACACCACCGCCCTCAGCGAGGCCGAACTCCGTCTCGACGAGATGGCTCCCCTCATCGAAAAGACAGGCGCTGAGCGTTTCCGTGCCTGGCGCCACCGCAGCCTGTCACTCCTCGCGGCGCGCCGTGGCGACAAGCAGCGGGCCCGCGAAGACGCCACGCTCGCTGCCGAAATCTTTGCGCACCACGGCGCCGAGCCCCTGGCCGCCGAGATGCGACGGCGAGCCCGGGCCTGAGCAGCGGAACGCCGTCCGCGCCCACGCTCCTGTGCCGAGCCGACGCCCCCTCGCGCGCGTTGCGGAATCGATCGGGCCCATCTCCCGCTGCGAGCGACGGGCTCCGTCCGTTTCCGGCGTGACCCATCCGGCGAACGCTGTTCACGATGAGGCCCGGACCGGACCCACGTCTTGCGCCCGACTTGCCGGGCATCGACGCCCCGGGCATGTTCGCCCCGGGGCGTGCGGCGACATCGAGCACGCAGCAGATGTCGTTCACGACGCTTCGGATCGTTGGGCAACCGCAGCGCGGCAATGGCAGGAGACGCAGTCATGAGTTCGAGCGAAGCCGGCACGGCGGGAAATCGGGTCGTCATCATCACCGGCGCCTCCTCGGGCATCGGCCGCGAAGCCGCGCTGGCGTTCGCCCGGCGGGGCGCCACGGTGGTCGGCGTCGCACGCCGCGAAGCCCTTCTCGAGAGCCTCAGCGGAGCCTGCCGGGAGCACAGCCCGGCCTCCTTCCACCTCTGTGGCGACCTCGGCGATCGGGACTTTGCCTGCCGCATCGTGCCCCTGGTCGAGGAGCGGCTGGGCCGGGTGGATGTGCTGATCAACAACGCAGCCATCAGCAAGCACAAACATATCCTGCACACCTCTGCCGACGAAGCCGAGGCCGTGATGCGGATCAATTTCCTCTCGTGCGTGTGGACAACCCTCTCGGCCATTCCCGTCTTCCTGCGCGGTGGCGGTGGCACCATCGTCAACGTCTCGTCCTTCGCGGCAATGGTCGCACCGCCCCGGGAATCGGTCTACGCCGCCTCGAAAGCCGCGATGAATGCGTTCTCGCAAGGGATGTGGCTCGATCTCGAAGGCAGCGGCATCCACGTCGCCCTCGTCAATCCGGGGCCGATCGACACCGAGATCTGGGAGAAAGAGGACGAGCCACCCGCCTACCACGGCCACAAGTACTCGCCAAAGATCGTGGTCGATGCGATCTTCGAGAGCATCGAGAAGCGAATCCACGAGGTGACCGTGCCGCGTTTCGACGCACAACTGATCAGCGCGCGCGCCCTCGCCCTCTTCGCTCCGGCTCTGCTGCGCCGGGGCATGCGCCAGATGGAGCCGGTACCGGACGAGCTGATCGAGGCAGCTCGCCAGCGCGCACGCGCCGCGGCCCCGACCAACGGCAACACCTCGGGCGCCTGAACCTCCCGGTCACGGCGGCACCCCAAGGGCCGCAACACGCCTGCTCACACGGGGCGAGTAGCAACGATCTCGACGCTGCCTGTGGGTACCGCGAGACGCAGGGCGCGTACGCTCCCGGGCACGACCCGCTCCAGAAGTGCCCGCGCGAAACCCGCCCGCGCGACCAGGAACCCGATGCTGACGACCTGCCGCGCCGGGCGGATCGATACCATCTCGAAGCCCACCTGGCGGAGCAGCGCGGCGAGCCGCGTCCGCGTGAAGAGCACGACGTGCTCGGGTAGCTTGACGGAGAGCCAGCTCTCACCGGAGAGTCGCCCGAGCCAACTCATTCGGTCGGGAGTCACGACAAGAAAATAACCCCCCGGCCGCAGGGCGGCGAGGGCTCGCGCCAGTGCGTCGCCGGGCCGGGGGAGATGCTCCAGCACGTCCTGCATACTGATCAGATCGAAGCCACCGGCAGGGAGCGCCGCCTGCTCCCACGCCGCCTTGACGACATGATGATCCGGGGCGACCTGGGAAGCCGCCCACACGCTCGGCTCCACCACCCAGCGCTCGGCGAAGCGTTCCCGGGCGACGTCCGCCATGAAACCCAAACCGCCACCGACGTCGACCATGCGCTCGCCACGCGCCCGCGGCCCGAGCGCATCCAGACGGCGGCGGAACGTCTCGCGCCGCAGCTCGGCATCCGCCCTGCGGCCGTAGTCGGCATAGCCGAACTCGTTTGCCGAAGAGCTGCGGAAGTAGTCCGCGTCGTAGAGGGACAGCAGTTCAGCCGCCGAGGGCACCGGCCGCAGGTACCAGAGGCCACAGCCCTCACACTCGACCATGCGCCAGCCCGAGCGCTCGACCTGCTCATGGAAGCCCTGGTCACTACAACACGGGCAGCCCTCGGCGACGTTCGACACCTCCCCCCGCCAGGCGCCCCGTCGCAAGCGGCGACGCAACGCGAAGAGATCGCGCAGCATACGTGTTCCGTCTCGTATCAAGCGGAGTCTCGAGTCGTCGTGGTGCGTGAGATGGACCGGGAAGCGCTCGATGCGCCGGCCGCGCGCCAGCGCAAGAGCCAGCACCTCGAAGTCAAACCCGAATCCCGGAATGCGCCGCAAGGCGAAGAGCTCGCGTGCCACGTCGGCGCGGAAGAGCTTCAAACCGCATTGGGAGTCGCGGATCGGAAGGCCGAGCAGGAGCCACGTCAAACCCGAGAGCGCCTGCCCCGCCGATCGGCGCAGCCAGCCATAGCCGCGGTTCACCGTCGAGCCCGGCAGGTCGCGCGCGCCGATGGCAATCTCGCACCTTCCGGCCTCGACCGCGCCGCCCATCGTGGCGAGCACGTCGAGCGCGTAGGGGTTGTCGGCGTCGGTGATTGCAATCAGCCCGTAGGTCGCCGCCTGCACGCCGCGCGCGACCGCAGCGCCCTTGCCCCGGTTGACACGCTGGCTCAGGACACGGACCGGCACGGCGGCATCGACCTGTCGGGCCACCGCGGCCGTGGCGTCTCGACTGCCGTCATCGACGACGAGGATCTCGGCGGCTGCGGCGATGCGCGGCAGCATCCGACTCGCCTCGCGCAGCGTCGCCGGCAAGCGGGACTGCTCGTCGAACGCGGGCACGACGAGACTCAACCCGCGCAGCACAGCTCCTCTCGGAGCAGATCCTCCGCCCGGGCGCCACGCGATCACGCCGCCAGCGGCCGCTCGCCCGCCCTCGGGCCGTGCGCCGGAGCCCTCAACCCGTAGCCGCGTGACAAGACCGCACCGCGATCGACCCGCGCCCCCCACGCGCTCACCGCCGTGCCGGCGCCACTGTCGGCGCGTGGCCAAACCCCACCGCGATCGCCCCGTGACCCCCCACGCGAACGCCGTGGTGCAGCGGAAACACTCGACCCCACGCGCCGCGCTTGCGACCCGGCGAGGGTTGCGGTTTGAGCGCCGTCGGGAGCATGTGATGGATTTCGAGCTGAGCCCGAGAGAGACGGCCTTTCGCGACGAGCTGCGGAGCTGGCTCGCCGCGCGGCTCCCGGACGAATGGCGCAGCCCGCATCCCAAGGAGCCGTGGAGCGACGCCACGCGCGAACTCGCACGCCGCTGGCAGAACCGGCTCGCCGAGGGGCGCTACGTCGCCATGGATTGGCCCGTCGAGCGCAACGGCCGAGCCGCGACGCTCGGCGAGCGCATCGTGTTGCAGCAGGAGCTGATGCGGGCCCGTGCACCGCGGATCCTGGGCCACGTCGGACTCGATCTGGTCGGCCCGGCACTGATCGCGCACGGCACCGAGGCCCAGCGAACACGCTTCCTGGAACCCGCCCGGACTGCGGCGGAACTCTGGTGTCAGGGATTCTCCGAGCCCGGAGCCGGTTCCGATCTCGGCAGCCTCCGCACCCGCGCCCAGCTCGCGGGCGACCATTACGTTGTCAATGGCCAAAAAGTCTGGACCAGCGTCGCCGATGTCGCTGATTTTTGTTTTCTGCTCGCCCGCACGAACCCGGACGTCCGCAAGCACGCCGGCATCTCGGCGCTGATCGTCGACATGCGCACGCCGGGGATCACCGTGCGGCCGCTCCACCAGATCACGGGCGAGGCCGAGTTCAACGAGGTCTTCTTCGACAACGTGCACGTGCCGCGCGAGAACCTGGTCGGTGCCGAGGGCGAGGGCTGGAAGATCGCCATGGGCATCCTCTCGCACGAGCGCGGCCCGATGTGGGCCTTCATGTTCCACGGCTACATGAACGCCGACCTGCGCCAGCTCATCGAACTCGCGCACCAGCGCGGGCGACGCGACGAGCCCCTGACGCGGCAACGTCTCGCCGACGCCTGGGTCGGAGTCGAAATCATGCGGCTCCTGGGCGCGCGCAGCCTGACGGCCGAGGGCCGGGGCGAACACCTCGGACCCCGGACCTCGCTCGAAAAGCTCTTCGGCAGCGAACTCTCCCAACGCATCCGCGAGCTGGCGATGGAAATCGTCGGACCCGATGCCCTGCTGGCGATCGACGAGCCACGCGCACCGTGGGAGGGCCGCTGGCAGAGGTTCCATCTCTTCTCGCGCTCGGAGACCATCATGGGCGGCACGAGCGAGATCCAGCGACAGGTGATCGCGCAGCAGGTCCTCGGGCTGCCGCGCGGCTGAAGTGGAGCGCCGTGGGCAGCCGAAAGCGCAGCCCGGGGGAGGCCACGATCGCGATGGGCATGGCGGAAGGCGACACCCGACGCCCGGATTCTGACGGCGACGACCGGGCGTGCCAGCGGATCGAAACTCTCGTCGACGCCGGCAGCTTTGTCGCCACGGGAGAGAGCGGCGAAGCGGGCGCGGCAGGCTTCGCCCGCATCGACGGCCGGCGCGTCTGTGTCCATGCCGATGGCGGGCCGCGGCTCGCGGGGCGCACGACGGCAGGCGCGGCGCGCCGGCTCCACGCCCTCCTCACCGCCGCCGGGCGCGACGGCACTCCCCTTATTATGCTTCTTGATGGAAGCGGACCCCGCCTCGATGAGGGCGGTGATGGACTCGCGGCGTGGGCCGAAGTGCTGGCCGCCACGGCTCGCCTCGAAGGACGCTGTCTGCGTCTCGCGGTCCTCTGCGGCCCCATCGGCGGAGCCGGGGGCCTGCTGCCGGGACTGGCCGACCTCGTCGTCTCGGTCCCAGGGGCGAGCGTCCACTGCAGGGACGAAGGGCCGGGCACGAGCCACGCCCCGATCCCCGGCGCAGACCGCACTGCTGCGCGCCGGGGCGGGTCGAGCTTCCCTCCTTTAGCCTTGACGGCGGAGCCAGAGCGCAGCTCTGGCTCCGGGCTCGAACTCGCGGCACGCGACGAAACTCAAGCATTCGCGTGGCTGCGTTCGGCGCTCGCGTTGTTGGCGCGGCCGGCCGAGGCTGACCCGGCACCTGCGATGAAGTTGCCCGGCGAACCGGCGCGGTCTGCACTCGCAGCGGCGACGATCCCGGAGGACCCCAACACGCCCTGGGACGTGCGACATCTCGTACGCGACCTCGTCGACGAGGGTGCGTTGCTCGCTCTGGGCGACGGCCACGATCCGCTCTTCTGCGCGCTGGCGCGGCTCGAGGGCCGGGCGATCGGTTTCCTCGCCAACCGTGCCGAGGTCCGGGCCGGTGTCCCGGACCTCGTGCAGCTCCGTCGCGCGGCTCGCTTCGTGCGGCTCTGCGATCAGTTCGATCTCGCCATGATTTCGCTGATCGACGCGCCCGCGCTGGCCGACGAAAACCCTCTGGCCGGGGCGGGTTCGGTGGCAGCCGCGGCGTCCGAGCTGGTCGCGGCCCTGGCCCGCGCGCGGGTGCCCCGGCTCGCCATCCTGCTGCGCAAGGGCTTTGGGGCCGTGCTGCTCGCGATGGCCGGCCTGCCCGCGCTGGCCGATCGAATCCTCGCCCTTCCTGGAACACAGCTCGCCGCGACCCTGCCCGATCAGGCCCTTGAGTGGCTGCACGGCCACGCGATCGAGAGCGCCGACGATCCGCTGGCCCGACGTGACGCCCTGGCCGACGAGTACCGACTTCAGGAAACAGCCGCAGAGCGG
>SXLG01000018.1 GCA_005777805.1 Pseudomonadota bacterium | reverse complement strand
GAAGCGGAGCACCTGAGGCTTCGCGCGGAGCTGATGATCCAGCTCCGCCGAGTCCTTGCAGGTCGAAAACGGACACAGGCGGGGACAGCAAGGCTTTTCGGGGTCACGCAGCCCAGGGTCAGTGACTTGGCACGCGGAAAGATCGACCTCTTCAGCATCGACGCTCTGGTGAACATGCTGGCCCGGGCAGGGGCACAAGTGCGCCTTACCGTTCACTGCGGACCCTCCAGGCCGAAACAACCCGAAGCCACCTGACGGGTTGCCGTTCACCAGATCCCCTGTCGTGACGACGACAATATCGCGCCTGTCGAGCAAGAAAAGGGGGTGGCGGTTCATCCCTCCGATTCGCGCTTCAAGTCGTGGGCCAGTTCGGCTACGAACTCGTCGAAGAAGGCTTCGCCGTCGGTCGACTCTCCGCGAGCGATCCGGGAGCTGCCCTCCGCGGTGGCGGCTTGAAGGTCACGCAACGCCGAGGCGCCCCCGTCACGCGCCACGGAAGCGGGGCCTGCGCTTGGCGAGAAATGCGGCCACGCCTGCGCTCCGATCGTTGGTGGTCTGCAGCAAGGTGTAGAGATCGCCTTCGAGACGAAGCCCTTCGGCCAGCGGCAGATCGCGTGCGGCAAGTATGGCTTCCTTGGCGAAGCGCTGCGCCACCGGCGCCCGCGCGGCAATGCGACGGGCCAGCGCGCGCCCAGCCGAAGCCAGCTCGCGCGGCGCCACCACGCGGTCGACGAGTCCGCAGGCCGCAGCCCGCCTCGCCGTCACGGGCTCGCCCAGGAAGAGCATCCACGATGCGAGGGGCCGCCCGATCAAACGCGGCAGGCGTTGCGTCGCGCCGCGGCGCGGCAGGTGCCCGTCGCGCACCGCACACGCGGCAAAGTGGGCCCCGCGAGCCGCCAGGCGCAGATCACACGCCAGAGCCAACTCGAGCCATTCGTCGAAGATCGCGCCACGGACCAGTCCGAGCACCGGCACGCGCAGGGCCGCGACGGCGGCCACGCCGTCTGCGGTCGGTCCGGGCGGGCGCGAAGGGCACGGGATCCCCGCCCGGACCGCGGCCGCAGCGTGTGGGAATTCGACCACGACCACGCGCACCTCGGGGTCGAGGTCAAGCGCCTCGGCCGTCGCGGCCAGCTCGGCATCGAGCACCGCATCGAAGGCATGGCCCCGCAGCTCGAGCCAGGCGATCCCGTCGCGCAGGCGAAGATGCGTCCGCGCTACCGGGGTCGGCCCAGCGGTGCTTCTCACCCGCCGGCCGCGCATCGCGGCAGGGCTCCGCGCGGGCGCGCGTCTGCTGGAAGCGGCCAGCAGTTCAGCCCTCCACGAGCCGCTCGCGCAGCTCGTTGCGCAGGAGCTTGCCGAGCGCGTTGCGCGGTAGCTCGACGAAGAAGCCGACCCTCTCGGGCTTCTTGAAGCTCGCCACCCGCGCGCGCACGTACTCCATGATTTCGTCGCTGGTCGCCGAGGCCCCGGCACGCAACACGATCGCCGCCGCTACGGTCTCGCCCCATTCCTCGCTCGGCACACCCACCACCGCGACCTCCTCCACGGCGGGGTGCGCCGCCAGCACGCTCTCGATCTCGGCCGGAGCGATGTTCTCGCCGCCCCGGATGATCATGTCGTCCTTGCGGCCCGCCAGAAAGACGTAACCCTCGTCGTCGATCCAGCCGAGATCGCGCGTGTGGAGGAAACCGTCGGGCTCGCGCCGTGCTCCTCCTTCGACGTCACCCGCGTAGCCCTTCATGGCGCGTGCGGTGCGCACGACCAGCTCGCCCACGGTTCCGGGCGGCACGGTGGCGCCCGTATCGTCGACAATCTCAAGTTCGACGTCGGGCAGCGGCCGACCGATCGAGCGGAGCCGGCGCAAGACCGACTCGTCGCGTGCCGGGTCGCCGGTCAAGCGATGATCCTCTGGGCCCAGAACCGTGAGCGTCGAGGTGGTCTCGGTCTGACCGAAAGCGTTGACGAAGCCGCAGCTCGCTGGAAACGCCTCCAGCGCGCGCCGGATGACCGGAAACGGCATCGGCGCGCCACCGTAGGCAAGACTCTCCAGAGTCCCGAGCGCCACCGGGTCGAACTCGGGGGCATCGAGAAGCCGGCGCACCATGGTCGGTACAACGAAGGCATGGGTGATCTGCTCGGCGGCAACGGTGGCGAGCCACTGTGGGGCGTCGAACTGCGGCAAGAGGACGAGCCGGCGTCCGGTCCAGAGCGTCGTCAACAAACTCGTCAGCCCCGCGATGTGGTAGAGCGGCACGCTGACCAGGGCCGCGCCACGCGGCTCACCGTCGGCCATCTCGACCGTCCCCATCACATAGGTCGAGAAGTCGCCATGTCGGAGAAGCACGCCCTTGGGCAGCGACGTCGTGCCGGAGGTGTACATCAGGACCGCGACGTCCTCTTCCTCGACGTCGGCGATCTCGGCGGGTTCGGTGGCGGCGATCCAGCTCTCGGAATCGGCAAGACCCGAGGCCCCCGCGTCGAGCGCAACCAGCACCGGAGCGATCGCGGCCTCGGCGAGCGCGTCCTCGAGCAACGCTCGGTAGCGGCTCTCGACGAAGAGCACGACCGGCGCGGACTGGCGCAACATATGAGCCAGCTCGTGCCGCTTGGCGCGGTAGTTCAGCGGCGTGAACGTCGCCCCGGCGGCAGCGGTGGCATAGAGCGCCTCGACGTAGCAATCTGAATTCGTACCGAGCGCGGCGACACAGGCCCCCCGGCTCGCACCTCGTGCCTGCAGGGCAGCGGCGAGCCGCCGCACCCGGTCGAGTAACTCGCCGTAGGTCCGGCGACGAGCACCAAAGACGACGATTTCCTGCTCGCCAAGGATCTCGCCCGGCAGCGCCACGAATTGTGCGATGTTCATCGGTCCCGCGCCCGCGGACCCTGGCCGCGGCGCCTTCCCTTGGCAGCGCCAGCGCCCCGCCGCAAAGGCGACGCCGGTGCCTTGTCCTGCTTGCCCTCGGCGGCGTGCCGCAAACCCGTGCCAGTACTGCGTCGCAGAGGCGACGCCGGAACGTGACGCTTCGTCGCCTGGGCTCGGGCGGTGAGAGCCAAGCCGCAGCCGAGGCGGCGCTCGAGGGCGAGTCCCGTCGGCAGCGACAGATCGTCGCCCCGCAACACCGCCGCCTTGATCGCACGCAGCGCGTCAGGATCGAGTCGCGCCAGCTCGTGCGCCAGCGCCTCCACGCGGGCCGCAAGTCGAGCTGCAGGCACCGCCGCCGCCACCAGCCCCCGGCGCGCGGCCTCTCGTCCCGAAATCTCCGCCCCGGCAAGCAGGAGCCACGCGGCGAGGGCCGGCCCGCCGAGACGCGCCACGGTCTGGGTGCCGCCGACACCCGGCACGAGCCCAAGCCCGGTCTCGGGCAGGAGAAGGCGCGCGTCGCCGGCGCAAACAACAAGATCGCAGAGCAACGCCATCTCCAGGCCGCCGCCGGCCGCGATGCCGTGCACCTGCGCGATCGTCGGACACGGCAGTGCCGCCCAGAGCTGCCAGACGTCGCGCTGGCGCCGGATCTCGCGGGCCCGCCACGGCGAGGGCGCGGTCCCGAACTCGCGCAGATCGCCACCACTCGAGAACGCCCGGCCGCGCCCGGCCACGACCAACACGCGCACGCTCGGATCGTCACGCACAAACGACAGGGCGGAGAAGAGCTCATCCCGCATCTGGCGGTCGTACGCATTGAGGACCGCGGGCCGATCGAGGGTGAGCCGGACGATGTCGTTGCAACGCTCCAGCGCGATCGTCGACCAGCTCCGCGACACAAGCCTGCCGCTAGCAGAAGGGCCGCGGCGATTCGTGCGCGGGTTCAGGCTGCGGCCCGCAGTCGAGCACACGCCCGCCCAGGATCACCGTCGGAGCCTCGAACTCAAAGCCGTTGACGGCGCTGGGGAGCCGCTCCAGGAGAGCCATGTCGGCGACGTCGCCGGGTCGTGGTTCGCCCAAGTTGCCGTCCACCCTTCGCGACGACGCGAAGGGCCGGGCCCAGAGCTCGAGCGCGACCGCCGGCGCGAGCACCTCCGCAGGACCGAACACAGAGCGGCCATCGCGCGGTCCGCGCGTGATGGCGCCGCGCAGCCCAACCGCCGCCCCGCCCGGTCCGACCGGAGCGTCACTTCCCGCAGCCAAAGGAACCCCGGCGAGGCCAAGCGAACGCAGGGGCTGCAGCCACGGCCACAGCGCCGGCTCGAGTTCATGTTCGTACTTGCGGGCGCGCGCCTCGAGAAAACCCGGTTGAACGACGACCCACACCCCGGCCCGACGCAGACGCGCGGCCAGCGCCGGCGGGCACAGGAAGGCGTGCTCGATCCGGTCGGGCGCAGCGCCCGCGCCGCTCGTGGGCGGCACCTGCTCGAGGACGTCGAGCACCGCATCGGTGACGTCTGCTGCAGCCGCGTGAATCGCGACGGGCAGGCCCCGGCGCCGGGCGCGGCGCACCGCATCCACGAACGCCGGCGCGCGCACCGTGGCCTCGTCGTGTGCCAGTATCTTGACGCCAGCGAGAGTCAGCGTGCCCTGGGCCGCGCGTTGCGCGCCTTCGAACTCATCGGCATCGCCGAGCCAGGCGCGCAGGGATTGCGGCAACACCCCGCGCCGCCGGGCCTGGGCAAGGAAGGCCACGCGGCCCGCGTCGTTGCTCGCCGTCAGGTCATCAATATGGGCAATCCCGCCGCGCAGCCAGTCCTGTGCCAGGGTCCTCAGCGCCGCCATCAGCGCCTCGCCCTCGGGCCCGGGAATCAATCGCGTCAGCACCGGTTGGCGCTCGAAAAAGAGGGCCGAGCCGGGGGCCACGACCTCCAGCCCGTAGCCGAGACCCGCGGCCTCGATCCGAGCCAGGGCCGCGCTCGAGAAAAGCGAGGCGTGGCGGGTGGCGTGACGCACCCGCAGCGCGCGCTGACCGACCGTTGCGTCGATCTCGCGGAGCGTCGGCGGCCGTTGCTCGGGGATCAGCGCCTCGTCGAAGCCCGCCGCCACGAGCCAACCCTCGCCTGGGCTGGCCTGCGCCATGCGCGCGAGAAGCGACAAAAGTTTGCTCAGTTCGGGCGCAGCCTCGGGCCCGGCATCGAATCGCACCCGTCGTGCCGCGGCGGCCATCAGGTGGGCGTGGCTGTCGGTCAGAGTCGGCGCGAGGATCGTCTCGCACGAGCCGATGAGCCCCGGCAGCGGCCCCCTCCCCGCCCGCCGTCGCTCGACGATGCGACCGCCCCGGCAGCGCAATTCGACTGGCTCGCCGGCCCCGAGTTCGCCCGCGTGCGTGCCGAGCAGAGGCCGGCCACGGACCCAAACGGCTGCGGGAGAGGGCTCGTCGCTCACGATTGCGGCGCGAGCAGGTGCGCGCGCCCACCTCCCGCCACCACCAGCTCCGATGCCTCGTCAACGGCACTGCGACGCACGCGCGCGAGCGCCACGATGCCGCCGTCGAGCGGCGATACCGCCACGCTCGTCAACTCTCCGGCGGGCTCGCCCTTGACGAGAAGCGCAGCTCCGCGAGGGGCCGGCTGCTCGAGTACGAGCGCCGCCACGAGCCAGTTGACCCGCCCGCGCGCGGCCACGCGCTCGACCACCTCCTGGCCGAGATAGCAACCCTTGTCGCCCGCGATCGCTGCGGCCAACGCCGGCACTTCCGGCGCAAGAGTCGATTCGTCCCAGTCCACGCCGACGCGCGGCAAGCCGCGCAGGATGCGCGCGATCTCGGCGGCCTCGGGCCCGACCTCACAGGCTCCAACCTCCCGCAGCGCAGCACAGACCGCCGCGATGCTCTCGCCCGAACCCCAGAGTCGCCAGTCCCCGACGCTTGCAAAAACTCCGCGCACGACGCGCAGGCTGCCGCCAGACCATGCGGCCAGCGCGTGATGCCCCACCGGCAAAGCCTTGATCGCGGATCCGAGGACGTGTCCGAGTGCTTCCTCGGCGAACGGGCCACCGATCAATGCAGCTCGCTCGTCAGTCTCGTCGATCTCGACGTCGTCAGCCACCACGAAAGCCTCGAGGCCCCGGCGGAGTGCCGCAGCCTGCTCCGCAGCGACGTCGAGCAAGATAGAATCCGACTCGAGCAGAACCTCGCAGATAGCGACGATCCGGCCCTGCACGGTGAGAAAGAGGGCTGGCGCGTGCTGGCCCGCGCCGAGCCGCAAGACGTTGGCCGAGAGCATGCCCTGCAGGAACGCCGTGCGGTCAGCCCCGGTGACGCGCAAGAGAGAGCGGGACTCGTGCGCGACGAGGCCCGTCGCCACGGCCAGTGCGCGCAATCCGGGCACGACCGTGACCGACATGCGCGCCACCTAGCAGAGAGGCCGCGCGCCATGCCAAGGTGTTGTGATGCGGGCGGCAAACGAAGCGGCGAGCCGGGGCTTCACCGTCCCGCGCACGCTCCTCGGGCGAGTGCGGCGCCGGTTGGTGCCGCTGACGCGCGGTCCGCAGATCACCGCGCGGCACCCAGGCGCGTGCGATGAGCGCTACCCGACGATCGCGCTCGATCGTCTGCGCACGGCCCCCTGCGTCCGCGACGCGATCGAGCGGACGTACTCCCGGCAGGCGCCCGAGGTGAGCTTCAGCACGGGTCGGCTCGGCGTGATCATCCCGGTGCGCGATCGCGAACATCATCTGGTCGAGTTGCTCGCCACCCTAGGCCCCGCGCTCGCGACCGCGGGTATCGAGCATCGAATCTACATCGTCGAGCAGATCGCCGGCCTGCCCTTCAACAAGGGCCAACTCTTCAATGCCGGCGCGCGCTGCGCGCTGGAGTGCTGCGACTATCTGGCGCTGCACGACGTCGATTTTCTGCCACTGAAGGCCTCCTACGCACAGCCCGACCGGCCGCTCCGACCCTTCGGTGCCTGCTTCCACGGCGAGGGTCGGCGCCCCCTGCCCGAGCCCTTCTTCGGCGGCGTCGTGCTCCTGCCGGCAGCCGATCTTGCCCGCGCCAACGGCTTCTCGAATCAATACTGGCACTGGGGCAAGGAAGACGACGATTTTCTTTTGCGCGTGGTCCTCGCCGGCCGCGTGCCCTGCTTCGATCGCGCAGGAAGCTTCCGCGAGATCGAGCACCCAGCCTCGCGCGACCACCATCCCGATGGCAGCCCACCGCGCTCGGGCAGCGAGCGCCGGGCACTGCGCCGGCTCTATCTCCGCAATCGCGCCCGCTTCCGGGACATGGCGCGCGGCCTCCAGGATCCGGCCGAGGACGGGCTTTCGACCCTGCCTGGCAGAATCATCGCGCGACGCGAAGAAGCCACGATGCTGCGCCTGCTCGTCGAACCGCGCGGAATGCCCGAATGAGGGCCGCAGACCTCCCCAGCACCGCCGGCTCTACTGCGGAGACGAGCGAGCGCAGGCCACGGCCATCCGCACCCTCGCCGGTCATCGACTGGGCCCGACGAGCCGCGTTGCCGGTGGCGATCATTTATCTGGTCAACGATTGGTCGTCCGGCCTGCGCGATGGCCTGGCGCTGGCCGTCGCGCTCTGGCTCCTGTGCGCACCGGGGCGCGTGCGAACGGTCCTTCGCACCACGCCACCAGTGGTCTGGTTCCTGGCGTGGGCCGGCTGGTCGCTGCTTTCGGTCCTGTGGGCGGATCATATCGTGATTGCACTGCGCGACGGACTCAAATTCGTGCCTGTCGTCGCCGGCACCTTCGCGCTGGCCGCCCTCCTCCATCCGCAAGCCACCGTCGATCGCGTCCTGCTCTGGATCATGGTCGGACTCGCGCTCGCGTTCTCGGTCGACGCCGGCCTCTGGCTCGCTGGCCTGGGTGCGCAAGCGGAGGGATCCGTTCGATGGGAGGCCGCGCGCGCCTTCCAGCACCCGAATACCTACTCGGGGCTGATCGTGGCGAGTCTGCCCTTGGCGTTCCTGCGTCTCTGCGACCGGCAATCGCCCCGATGGGCGAAGGCGGTGGCGGTAGTGCAGTGCGCGACCGCGGCCCTCCTGCTCTGGGCCTTCGCTTCGCGCACAGCCCAGGTGGCACTCGTCGCCAGCACCGCCCTCGGCTTGATCCTGCTCCTCGGACGATGGGGCTTACTCGCCACCGCCCTGCTGATTTCACTCTCGACGGTGGCCGCGCCGCGCTTCAATCCACGCTTCACCGAACCGAGCATGAGCAACCTCACCCACCGCTTCGAAGTCTGGGAGGGTACCCTCGAACTCATCCGCGAGCACCCCGTGATCGGGCACGGCTGGGGAATGCGTAATTTTTCAACGACTTACTACGCGCGCCACCCCGAGCGGAGCGAGGAGTTCTGGCATCCGCACGACCTCGGCCTGGAGATTGCCTACGGCAGCGGGTTGGTCGGCCTCTCCCTCTTCGGAGCAGCCTGGGTGAGCCTCGCACGCGCGCTCGTCCGGCTGCGGGCGGCGGGGGACGTGGCGGCGCGGCGCCTGGCGAGCACCCTCCTTGTCTCGCTCGGCGCGAGTCTCGTCTTCTCCCTCGCCGACAGCCCGCACGGCGCCTACTGGATTTTTCTCTGGACCGTATTCGGAATCGCGGCCGGCCTGACCAGCCGCGGCGCAACGCCCCAGACACCCGCGGCGCCGCCGGACCCGGTCAACGCATGATGCGGTAGATCCCCGAGAACATCGCCAGCGTCGATTCCGGCAGCGGGACGAGCGGCCCAAGCTGGCGAGCTCCCCAGACGATCTGTGCGGTGCGCTCGACGAGCTTGGCCACGGCAAGCGCTTTCTCCGGCGAAGTGCCGACGGTCAGCAGGCCATGATTCGCCATCAGCACCGCACCGCGGTCGCCCACCCAGCGCGAAGCCTCCTCGCCGAGATCGTCGCTACCCGTCAGCCGGTACTCGGCCACCGGGACCTCACCGCCGACATAGACGTCGAACTCTTCAATGACGCAGGGGATCGGCTGGCGCACCACCGCAAACATGGTCGCGAAGAGGGCGTGCGAATGAATCACCCCGCCGAGCTCGGGATGGCGGCGCAAGCAGGCGAGATGGAGCGCTTTCTCGGTGGTCGGGACGCGATGACCCGCGACGACGTTGCCGTCGGGATCGACGACGACCAGGTCCTCGAGCGTCATCGACTCGTAATCGAGGGAAGACGGCGTGAGGACGACGTTCCCGTCCGGCAGTCGGCCCGAGACATTCCCCGAAGTGCCGGCGACCAGTCCGCTGCGCAGCATCTCCTTGGCGACGTGGAGCACCGCCGCCCTCACTTCGTCAGACGTTCGCGTGATTGCCATGCCCGATTTCCTCTCCCGCCGGCAGCGCCGGCGCCTCAGGCCTGAAGCAGCGCCATGGCCTCTGCCGCGGTCAGGCCATCGTGGACGATCGCCATGAACGCGCGTGTGATCGCCGCCGGCCTGGGATGCTGGATGATGTTGCGCCCGTAGACGATACCACTGGCCCCGAGCGCCATGCACGACGCGGTGCGCGCGAGGATCTCAGCCTCGGGCGCGCGCCCGCCACCGCGCACGAGCAAGGGCCGTCCCGCGCAAAGCTCGGCGAGCCGTCCCAGTTCGTCGAGCGGCTCGGTCGGGTCGGCCTTGATGACGTCGGCGCCGAGTTCGACGGCTTGACGGACCAGAGCGGCGACCGTGTCGGGGGTGCCGTCAACTCCATGGCCGGCGGCACCGGCCGGCGTCAGGGCGATCGGCTCGACCATGAGCGGCATGCCCCGCCGCGCGCACTCCGGGGCGAGACGCGACAGATTTTCGATGCATTGACGGCGCAGATCGGGACGGCCGGGCACCTCGAGCAGAAAGGCGACCACACAGGCCGCGTCGAGGGCCAGCGCCTGTTCGACTGGATCCCCGAGCAGCACGCAGCAGAGTTCGGCCGGCGGGTTGGGGCCGTAGACATTCGACACGTCGACCCGCAGCACGAGTGCGGGCTTGTCGCGTCCGGGTTGCTCTTGCAGGAGAGGGGCGTGGCCCGGAGCGAGCTGCACCGCGTCGGGTGCGGCCACCACCACCGTGGCCACGGCGGCGCGCATGTCCTCGATGCCGGGGAGAAAGCTCGCGGTGCCGAAGACCCCGTGGTCGATCGCGACGTCCAGGCAGCGACCGTCGCGCCCGAGCAGCCGGGAGAGGCGGTAGCGAACGCTCATCGGCGCACACCCCTGCCCGCCCGCTCAACACGCGTCCCGCTTCTGGCCGCTCCTCTTCCGCCGCCGCCGGTCTCGCCGACGCCCACGCGGGTCCGCTCGGCACGCGCCCACCGGCCGGGCACCGTCCGTCCGCGTCTCTTCATCAGCATCTGCGGCGCATGCTCAGGCCGGGATCGGCGTCAGCCAGTCGCGGTGCTCCGGAAGCTCGCCGCGGATCGCCTGGGCGTAGACCTTCTGGATCGTGCACGTGATGGGCCCCGGCCGCCCGTCACCGATGCGACGATCGTCAAGCTCACGAACCGGGACAACCTCGGCCGCAGTCCCGGTCATGAAGACCTCGTCGGCGATGTAGATGTCGTCGCGCGTGATCCGGCCGCTGCGGACCTCGTGCCCACGCTCGCGCAGCAAGGTGGTCACGGTTGCCGCCGTGATTCCCGACAACGCGGCATAGGGTTCGGGCGTGCTGACAACGCCGTCGCGGATCACGAAGAGATTCTCGCCACTGCCCTCGGCGACGAAACCCTCGGTGTCGAGCAGGATCGCTTCGTCGTAACCTGCGCGCTGCACTTCGCGCGATGCAAGGATCGAATTGAGATAGTTCCCCACGCTCTTGGCGCGCGGCATGAAGGTATTGCTGTGGAAGCGCCAGAACGACGACGTCTTGGCGCGAACGCCGAGCCGGACGCCCTCCTCGCCCAGATAGGCGCCCCACGGCCAGGCCGCGATCGCCACCCGCACCGGATTCTCCGCCGCAAGTCCCATCTTGCCGTCGCCGAGGAAGACCAGCGGCCGCAGGTAGCACTCCTCGAGCCCGTTGCGGCGCACCGTCTCGATGCAGGCGGCGTCGATCTCGGCGCGGGAGAAAGGCATCTCGATCCCGAGCACATGGGCGGATTCGACCAGGCGCCGGTCGTGCTCGGCGAGCCGGAAGATGGCAGATCCCCCGCCCGTCAAGCGGTAGCAGCGGATCCCCTCGAACACGCCGAGGCCGTAGTGCAGCGTATGGGTCAGAACGTGGACGTTGGCGTCGTCCCAGGGAACGAACCTGCCGTCCATCCAGATCCAGCCACTCTTCTGCACCGGTTCCTCCGTTCAGGGCCGGCGGAAGCGGCCCACCAGCCGATCGTAGATCTCCCGCACCCTCAGGCGATGGCGGCCGAGTTCCTCTAACAGAGCGCGGCCGGTCTGCTCGGCCGTTCCCGTGAAACCCATCCGTCGCGCGGCACTGGCAAGCCGCGCGGGTGTGCACTCGATCCGCTCCACCGGGTGCTCGCCCTCGATCCGCAGTCGATTGTCGAGGCCACGAAAGAAGGAATGCGCCCGCGTCAGAGTCTCGTGCAACTCCGGCGACAACACGCCCGTGGAACGCGCCCCGTCGAGGATCTCGCGTGTCGCGCGACGCCGCAGCTCGGGGTGCTCGTGGCCGTGTGCCAGCGCCATGACCTGGGCCATGAACTCGATGTCCACCTGGCTGCCGGCACCCATCTTGAGGTCGATGTGGGTTGCGTCCTCGCGCGCGAGCTCGCGTTCCATGCGCCAACGCAAGCGCGCAATCTCGGCGCGTTCCTCGTCGGCGAGCCCACGCCCGAAGACAAATCGCGAGATCACCTCCTCGATGCGCCGCGCCAGGGCCGGGGGACCGGCCACCACACGCGCCCGGGTGAGGGCTTGGCGCTCCCACGTAGCAGAGCTGCCCGCGTGGTAGCGCGTGAAGCCGTCGAGCGAGCTGACCAGCGTTCCACTCCGCCCCGAGGGGCGGAGGCGTGTGTCTATTTTGTAGACGAAGCCCTCGCGTGTCACCACCTGCAAGACCCCGAGCAGGCGTTGCGCACGGCGCACGAAGAACTCCTGGGCTTCGACGGCCGGTGGCGAATCGGGGGCCTCACGTCCGGGCTCACTCGGGCCGTAGACGAAGATCAGATCCAGATCCGAGTGGTAGTTGAGCTCCCGCCCACCCAGCTTACCCAGCGCCACGATGGCCATGTCCTGCCCGGGCGGCTCGACCCCACGCCACGCGAAGTGCCGCCGAACCATCTCTTCCGCGCCCCCGAGACAAACCTCGGCCAGGTCGGAGAGCTGACGCCCGACCTCGGACCAGTGGAGTTCATCCTGGATGTCGTGGATCCCGATGCGCAGGAACTCATCGGCCCGGAAGCGACGCAAAGCATCGAGTCGTGACTCCTCGTCCGAGGCCACGATGAGCCGCTCCGCCAGTTCCTCGCGCATGGACTCGACGGGACGCTGGACCACCGCCAAATCCGAACGCACCAGGGTATCGAGCAGTTCGGGATGCCCCCCCAGCAGTCGTGTCAGGTACTCACTGTGAGCGAAGACCGAGGCCACCAGTTCGAGCGTGCCCGGGTTCTCGGCCAGTAGCGCAATGAAGCCGCGCCGCACATTCGAACCGGCAAGAAACGCAGCGAGCTTCTCGACCACACGATCGGGTTCGCCGGTGCGCCGGGCGGTCGCCAGCAGCGCCGGCGCGAGTGCGCGCAGAGCCCGGCGTGTGCCCGTGCCCAGAGCACGGCCGGGCCCGCCGTCGCGCAGGAGCAGCAGGTTCAAGCGCGTCGCCGACGGGCGGGCAAAGCCGGCCTCGCAGAGCCTTGCCTCGATCGCGGGGTCGTCGAGATCCTCGACAAGCCGGCGAGCTTCCTCGTCCGCGAGCGAGAATGTAGATTGACGGCGCTCGCGGAAGAGCTCCGAGAAAGCGCGACGGACGACGCCCGTCCAATGTGCGTGCCCGGCCAAAAAGATTTCAAGATCCTGGTCACGCGGGGCCCGTTCCCAGACCGGCCCCTGCCCCTCGAGGTGACAGGCCAGACGCCGCGCCACGGTGCGTAGCCCCGCGTCGTCGGCCGGCAGGGTGTGAAGCTGGCGATCCTCATCGAGCTGCAAGGCGTGCTCGACGCGGCGCAACCAGCGGTAGGCCCGACCGAGAAGCCGGGCCTCGTCCTGCGGGACCCTTCCTGTTGCGGCGAGCACGTCGAGCAGGCGCAGAGTCGAGCGCTCGCGCATACGCGCATCCCGGCCGCCGTGGACCATGGCAAAGGACTGGGCAAAGAACTCGACCTCGCGGATGCCCCCGGGGCCAAGCTTGACATTGCGCGCTGCATTCGGGCCGCTGACTTCGCGCTCGACCCGGCGCTTCATGCGCTCGAGCTCCTCGATCATCGCGAAGTCGAGCGTGCGCCGGTGGATGAAGGGCGCGAGCTCGGCGAGCAGCTCGTCGCCCAACGCGAGATCGCCACCGACCGGACGGGCCTTGAAGAGCGCCGTCCGTTCCCAGGTCTCGCCCAGCCGTTCGTAATACTGGAGGGTGGCCAGGAGCGACGTGGTGATCGGGCCGTTGCGGCCATCGGGCCGCAGGCGCAGATCCACCCGGAACACGAAGCCTTCGCTGGTGACCTCGGCCAGAAGCCTGGTGATGCGCTCGGCCATGCGCGTGAACCACGCGTTCGCACCGACGCGGCCGCGCGTTCCACCCGCACTCTCGGCGCCATCACTTTCGTGGACGAAGACGAGATCGACGTCCGAGCTATAGTTGAGTTCGCGCGCACCGAGCTTGCCGAGACCGAGCACGACGAAGCGATTGGGCCGGCCGCCGGCGAGCGTGAGGGCACCAAAGTCGCGCTCGACCTCGGCCCGCGCGAGCGCGGCCGCCGCGGCAATCGCCGTATCGGCGAGGTCACTGAGTCGGGCGAGCGTCTCGGCGACACGGGCAAGGCCCCAGAGATCGCGTGCGCCGAGACGGAGGTAGGCCCGCTGCCGCCAGCGCCGCAGGCCCGAAGCACCCGCAGCTGGATCCTCGAGTCCGCTGCGCACGAGAGCTGCGCCATCGAGCTCAGGTGGCGCATCGATCCCTGCTGTGGCGTCGCGGATCCAGTCGCTCCAGCGTGCATCGGCCGAGAGCACGCGGCTCAGGTGCGCGCTGCCTCCGAGCAGACTGAAGAGGGCGCGCCGCTGGGAGGGATCGAGCCGCGCGATCTCGCGGGCATGATCCCGCAGATCCAGCGCGCGCACGACCGCCAGCTCGGGCGCCGCCGCGAACGCGGTCTCCACAGCAAGCTGCCGCACATCGAGGCCCGTCCGGGCAGCCAGGCGATCGAGTGACCCGGCTGCACCGGGAGCGCCCGTCCCCACCTCGTCGCCGTGCCGCCCCTCGCCCATCGCGCCCTCGCTCACGCAGCGGGGGCGAGATGCGCGCGAGCTCGCCTGCCGAACTCATCGATTGCGGCGAGCGCACGCGCCGCATGCGCCTGTTTGCGATCGCGACCGCGCACGCGCGGGTCATCGAGCGGCGGGAAGAGTCCGTAGTTGGCGTTCATCGGCTGGAAGTCACGCCTCTCCGGCGTCGTGATGTAGCGCACCAGAGAGCCGATCGAGGTGGTCTCGGGCGGGATGAGCGGCGCCTCGCCGAGCGCGAGCCGGGCGGCATTGATTCCCGCGAGCCAGCCCATGCTCGCCGATTCCACATACCCCTCGACGCCGATGATCTGCCCGGCGAGCAGGAGATGCGGCCGGGCGCGCAGCCGCAGCGTGGGATCGAGCACCTGCGGCGAGCGGATGAAGGTGTTGCGATGCAGGCTGCCCAGCCGCACGAATTCGGCCCGCTCGAGACCGGGAATGGTCCGCAGAATCCTGCGCTGCTCGGGATAGGTCATGCGCGTCTGGAAGCCCACGAGATTGAAGAGCCGCGCGTCGGCATCGTCCTGGCGAAGCTGCACCACGGCCCAGGGTCGCCTCCCGGTGCGCGGATCGACCAGGCCGACGGGCTTGAGCGGTCCGTAGGCGAGAGTGTCACGGCCACGCCGCGCCATCTCCTCGACCGGCAGACAACCCTCGAAATGGACGGCCTGCTCGAAGTCGCGCGTCGGTACCTTCTCGGCCGCGAGGATGTCGGCCACCAGCCCTTCGTATCCTTCACGGTCGAGCGGACAGTTGATGTAATCGTCCCCGCCCTTGCCCCAGCGCGAGGCCCGGAAGACCCGGTCCTGGTCAATCGATTCCGCAGTCACGATCGGCGCGATCGCGTCGTAGAAGAAAAGATGCTCGGCACCGCAGAGTCCGGCCAGTGCCTGCGAGAGCCCTGGTGCGGTCAGCGGCCCGGTCGCGACGACGGCGAGCTCGCTCGGCAACGCGTCGAGTTCGCGCCGGTGCAGCTTTACTTCGGGGAGAGCCAGGATCGCGGCGGTCACCGCCTGGCTGAACCCGCGGCGATCGACGGCAAGCGAACCGCCCGCGGGCACGCGGTGGGCATCGGCCACCTGGAGCACGAGCGAGCCCAGCCGGCGCATCTCTTCGTGGAGGAGACCGATCGCAGTCGAGACGTCGTCACTGCGCAAACTGTTGGAACAGACCAGCTCCGCGAGTTGATCGGTCTCGTGGGCCTCGGTCCCGCGCAGGGGACGCATCTCGATGAGGTCGACCCCGACCCCGTGGCGCGCAAGTTGAAAGGCCGCCTCGCAACCCGCGAGCCCGCCCCCCACGACCGTGACCCGCGGTTCCATGCCGGGCGTTTCTAGCAGAGGTCCCACAGACACCAGTCTGGGTCAGGCCGCAAAGGATCCGTCCGGCCGTCTCGGCATCGCGCCTGCCCTCGCCTCCGCCATGCCGGCGTCAGACCGCAGCCGACCCGTCGGTGGTCTCGACCGCCTCGCGGTAGGTGCACTCGGCCACAGGGCAGCGCCGCTCGGTCCCGGCGCGCTTGGTGACCTTCTCGACCACATAGGACGAGCCGCACTGCGGACACGGCTCGGGGATCGGCTTGTCCCAGGTGCTGAAATCGCACTTCGGGTAGCGGTTGCAGCCATAGAAAAGCTTGCGTCGACGGGTAGGCTTGGCAACGACGTCGCCCTCGGCGCACTGCGGGCATTTGAGGCCGATCGGCTCGGGCAGCTTGAACGGCTGCACCTGGCGGCACTCGGGGTAGCCGGTGCAACCCACGAACTTGCCGAACCGCCCGTAGCGGATCTGCATCGGCCGGGCGCATTCGGGACAGGTCCGGTCGATCGTCTCTTCAACGGCCGGGATGATGGTCCCATCCTCGGCGCGGGTGAAGTTCTTGGAGTTCCGGCATTCGGGATATTTTTCGCAGGTCAGGAACTCGCCGCGCCGTCCCCAGCGAACGACCATCGGCGCGCCGTCGCGATCGCACTTCAGATCGGTCTCGATTTTTCGTGTCTTGACGTCGGGCATCCGCTCGTCGGCAAGCTCAAGATCCTTGGCGAAGGGTTCGTAGAAGCGGCGCGTCGCGTTGACCCAGTTCTCGGTGCCCTCCTCGACCCGATCGAGCACCTCCTCCATGGCGGCGGTGAAGGTCACGTCGAAGATGTCGGAGAACGCCTCGACGAGGAGATCGTTCACCAGCATTCCAAGTTCGGTCGGCCGCATCCGGCGCTGCTCGTCCTCGTTGACGTACTCCTTCTCCAGGATCGTCCCCATGATGCTGGCGTAGGTCGAGGGACGCCCGATGCCTTTCTCTTCCAACTCCTTGATGAGGGCGGCCTGATTGAAGCGCGGTGGGGGCTGCGTGAAATGCTGCGCCGATTCGACGCTCTTCGCCTGGCAGGTCTGCCCCCTGGCGAGCAGCGGCAACGCGCGGTCATCTTCCGAGCCGGCCTCGGCCTCGATTTCGGCCTCGTCGCGCGGCTTGTCGTCGACCCCCTCGGTGTAGACGCGCATAAAACCGTCGAACTTCGTGACCTGGCCGTTGGCGCGGAAGAGCAGATCGTCGATCGGAAAGTCTACCGCGGTCTGATCAAAGAGCGCCGGCGCCATCTGGCTCGCAACGAAGCGGTTCCAGATGAGCTGATAGAGCCGGAACTCGTCGGATTCGAGATAGGGCTGGACCGACTCCGGGGTGCGCGCCACCGAGGTCGGCCGGATCGCCTCGTGCGCGTCCTGGGCCTGCTTGCGCGCGCGATAGACCGGCGGCTTCTCGGGCAAATAGCGCTCACCGAAACGGCTCGCGATCACTTCCCGCGCCTCGGCCTGCGCTTCGGGCGACACCCGAGTCGAGTCGGTGCGCATGTAGGTGATGAGACCGACGGCGCCCTCGGCACCGATCTCGACGCCTTCGTAGAGCCGCTGCGCCCCGGCCATCGTCCGCCGTGGATTGAAGGAGAGCTTGCGCGAGGCTTCCTGTTGCAGGCGCGAGGTGATGAAGGGGGGCTGCGGGTTGCGCCGCCGCTCCTTGGTCTCGACGCGCCCGACGACCCAGCGAGCGCCGCGTGCGGTCTCGACCACGCGCTGCGCTGCTGCTTCGTTCTCGAGTCGGAAGGCACTGCGGTCGAGCCGCCGGCCGCCGATCTCGACCAGTCTCGCCTCGAACTCGGGCGGAGCATCGGCGCTCAGGCGAGCGGTCACCGACCAGTACTCGACCGGGTTGAACGCCAGGATCTCGCGCTCGCGCTCGACCACGACGCGGACGGCGACCGACTGCACACGACCGGCGGAGAGACCGCGGCGGACTTTCTTCCACAGAAGCGGCGAGACCTGGTAGCCCACCAGCCGGTCGAGCACCCGACGCGCCTGCTGCGCGTCGTAGCGGTCCCGGTTCAATTCGGCGGGCTCGGCAAGCGCGCGTTTGACCGCATCCTTGGTGATCTCGTGGAAGAGCACGCGCTTGAGGCGTTCGCGCGGCACCTTCAACTGGTCGGCGATGTGCCAGGCGATGGCCTCGCCTTCGCGGTCGGGATCAGGAGCAAGGAAGATGGTCTCGGCGTCCTTGGCTGCCTTGCGCAGCTCGGCGACCACCGCGGCCTTGCCCTTGAGCACACTGTACTGCGGCTGGAAGTCGTTCTCGATATCGACGCCAAGCTTGCTCTTGGGGAGATCGAGGATGTGCCCGATCGAGGCGCAGACCTTGTAGCCACGCCCGAGATATTTCTGGAGCGTCCGAGCCTTCGCCGGGGACTCCACCACGATCAGGTTCTTCGCCATCCGGCCCCCGGGCTAGCGATCCCCCGGCCGGGCCGTCAACTGGAGGCCCCTGCCGAGGGGCCTCGGCCGGTGCGAAAAAACTGCCCCCCAGGGCCCCGAGCCACACTCCCGGATAGCTCTAAGCTCGTGATTTCACTACTTATTTCGGATACCGGGCGAGATAATTCAGCGACCAGAGCATCGAGCGTGTGGGGCCCCTCGTCGAGCGCCCGAAGAATCCCCGCTACCGCCCGGCCCTCGCCACTCGCCGCCGAATCGGCCCCTGCCGGCGGGGGCCGCAGCGCGCTCTTCCCGCGAACCAGCGCTTGGAGCGGCGGCAGCGCGTCGATCAGATCCTGCACCGACTCGACGAGTCCCGCGCCCTCGCGCAGCAACCGATGGGGCCCTGCCGAGCGCGACGCACCGGCCGGCCCCGGCACGGCGAATACCTCGCGGCCCTGCTCACCCGCGAGCCGGGCCGTCACCAGAGCTCCGCTGCGCTCGGCCGCCTCGACCACCACCACCGCCAGCGTCAGCCCGCTGATGATGCGGTTGCGCCGTAAGAAATGATGGCCGAGCGGCGGCGTACCCGGCGGGAACTCCGTCATCACGAGTCCTCGGGCCGCGACTCGCTCTGCCAGATCGCAGTGCTCGCGCGGATAGATGCGGTCGACCCCGGCGCCGAGAACCGCGACCGTCATGCCGCCGCTCTCCAGAGCGGCCCGATGCGCGGCGGCGTCGATGCCGCGCGCCAATCCGCTCACCACCGGAATCCCCAACCCGGCCAGCCCGGCGGCGATTCGACCGGCCATCGAGAGACCGTAAGCCGTCGCGTCGCGCGAGCCGACCACCGCCACCGCAAGGCCAGCCGAGAGCCCGAACAAGACCTCGTCCCGGCCCCGCACCCATACCTGTTCGGGCGGATCCGGAATCGTCGTCAGCGCGCGCGGGTAGTCCGCGTCGCGGCGCCCGAGCAGACGAACATCACGGGGGTCGGACGCCAGCACGCGGGGACCTTCGCCGCGCGATCGCGGCTCGACAATGCTTGCGGCAGCAAGAAGACTCGCCAACCCCGGAGCCAACCGGGCGCACCCGGTGGCGGCCCGGCCCCGCGGTCGGAAGACATGCCCGAGTTTCTATGCTGAGGTTGCCGCGGTCGCCGATGTCCTGCGGCCCGGCCCCACGGTTGGAAGAAATGCCCGAGTCCGCCGACATCGCCTGGGCACTTGCCGAATTCGAGCGCCGCTTCGCCCCCGCGTCCGTCGAAGGACTGCGCGCCACCGTTCTCTTGCTGCTCGCCGGCTCCGGCGGCGGCCCGTTCCACCTCACGATCGAAGGTGGCCGCCTCGAAACTCACGCCGGCCGCCACGCACACCCCGACGTGCAGATCGAAATCCGTGTAGACGACCTCTGCCGGCTCCTGCGTGGCGACCTCGCCCCGCACACGGCCTTCCTCGAAGGTCGCGTGCATCTGCTCGGCGACGGCGCGCTGGCCTTCCGCCTGCGCGCACTACTCGGGCTCGACGACCGCGGGCCGGGCCAGGCATGAAGCGCGGACTCTTGCCACGACATGCGCGCCCTGTCCGGCGGGTCGAGACACTCGACATCCATGACTCGAGCTTTACGTCTTGCCGCGCCGCGCCTGCGTGGCCTTCCGGACCGGCCGAGCGGGGCTTCGCGCCGAAGGGTCGGCACCGAGGCGGGCGGGCCCGTGGCCGCCTCGGCCCGGCTAGAGCGCGACGCGAAAGGCGCGCACGCGCGCCCGCCGGCTCTCGTCGTAGCGACTAAACTTAGGCGGCGGCAGGGAATCCAGGGGCGTTTCCTCGAAGCCGCTGCGCAGGAAGAAGGTCGCGGCCCCCTCGACCGAGGTCACGGCAAAGAGACCGCGCAATCCTTCCCGCTTGGCCTCGCTGACCAGAGAACGCACCAGTCTCGCCCCGATGCCCTCGCCCTGGAAGCGGGTGATGCCGTAGAGGCCGCTGATCTCGGCCACGCGCCAGGCCGCGTAAGGCGCTCTGTGGAGGGCGGCCACCCCGGCGAGGTGGCGGTCGCCGATCCACGCGCCATAGCCGTCGAGCAGAATTTCACCGATCTCCTCCGCCGTCCTCGGCTTCAGCAGGCCCTCGGCCTGACCGCGCAACAAGAGCCGCTCGACCTCGGGGAAATCGTCGATCCCGAGGCGACGGATTCGGCAATGGTCGTCGAGCGAAAAGAACGTCCCGGCGCCGGCGTACGTGAAGAGTTCGCGCGCCACGTCCTCGACCCGACATAGATTCGCGGAATCGACGCCCGCCTCGAGGGCGCGCGCAATCGCCGCGATCTCGGCCCGGCGCGCGCCGAGGCCCTGAAACTCGGCCTCGCCCCCTTGCAGCAGGACCGCGAGACGCTCGCCGTCAATATACGAAACCGAGGAGCCGCCGCGATCGGCGAGACCGCCCTTGCCGGCGAGCATCACCAGCTTGTGGACCCGCAGGCTTGCCGCCAGCGCGGTCGCGAGTTCCAACGCGGGTGGCCGGCCGGCGATCAAGCAGAGCGGTCGCGCCCGCAGCACGGCCCACGCGGCCTGTGCCATCTCGGAGGCACCCCCCTTCCAGCGCAACACGTCGCCGCGGCGGCGCTTCTCGACGGGCAGAGCGGCGGTGCGGCGGCGGCGCGGCGCCGGCAGCCCGAGCCAGGCGCGCACCTGAGCCAGGTCGGTCGCCCGCTCCGCGCCCAGCACGACGATCACGCGCGCTCCACCGTCAATCAGCTCGCCGACGACGGCCGCGAGCCGTCGGCGCCGGGCCGCCGTGGCGACCACGTCCCGGTCGACGCCGAGCAGCAGCGCATGGCCACGGAAGTCTTCGAGGTAGAAGTCTTTCTCCGAGGGGCTGCGCACGAGGGCGCGCTAGCACGCACCGAGCGCCCGAGGCGAACCTCCCCGCGCGCCAGCACCCGGATTCGCGGCCAGACCGAGCATGCGCCGCGGGCAGCCCCCGCACGCCTGCCGCGCAGGCTCGCGCTCGCACCGAGCACGCGCCGCGGGCAGCCCCCGCAGCTCAGCCGCGCCCCACCGAGGGCCGCAGCGGTCCGACGCGGGCTCCGCTCGCCACCCAGGCCGCGAGCGGCAGGATAAGTCGCCCTCGATGGCGGCTCGATGGTGGCCCCCTCGTCGCCCGCTGCTATGGCAAGCGACACCCGTCGTGAAGCGCCGGCACGGCGCGAGACACGGGCACGCGCATGAGGCATCGCCGCTCGTCCAGTGGCTCGGCCACCCGAACTCGAGAGTGTCCCGTGTTGCGTCCGCTGATCCGATTCGTCGTCATCGCCGCGCTCGCGGCCACTCGCGCGCCGGCAGAGGCAAAGGTCACGGCGGCGAGCGCAGTCGCGACCGAAAGCGCGGGCTTCGGCGATGCGGCGGGCGTGGTCGCGACCGAAAACCCACACGCCGCGGCGGTGGGAGCTTCGGTACTGGCGTCGGGCGGCAGTGCCGTGGATGCCGCCATCGCCACAGCCCTCGCCGTCTGCGTCGTCCATCCGACCTCGTGCGGTATCGGCGGCGGCGGATTCATGGTGGGATGGGACGCCGCAACGCGCCGCGCGTGGGCACTCGATTTCCGCGAGACGGCGCCCGCGGCGATCGCGCCGGCCCTCTTCGACAAGGATGGAAAATATGATCCGGCCCGCAGCCGCACCGGCGGGCTCGCGGTCGGTGTTCCGGGCGACGTCGCCGGCCTGGCCGAAGCCCAGCACCGCTACGGCCGGCTCGCCTGGCGGGAGGTCGTGGCGCCCGCGGCACGGCTGGCTCGAACCGGGTTTGTCGTCTCGCCGCATCTCGCCCAGAGCATCGCCAAAAACCGCGCCAGCCTGGCCGCCGATCCACCACTCGCGAGCGTCTTCCTGACCGCGGCGGGAGAGCCGCTCGCGGCGGGCAGCCGGCTGCGCCGCCCCGAGCTGGCGACGACCCTTGACGCCATCGCCCGGAGCGGACCCTCGGCCTTCTACGCGGGCGAAAGGGCGCGCGCGATCGCTGCCGCCGTGCAGGCGCACGGCGGCGTCCTGACCGTGGCCGACCTCGCCGCCTACCGGCCGGTGTGGCGCGAGCCGCTGCGCGACACCTACCGCGGCGCGGGTGTCTACACGATGCCGCTCCCGAGCAGCGGCGGGCCGACGCTCTTGCTCGCGCTCGGCGTCCTTTCCCGGCACGACCCGGCAGCGTTCGGTCCCGGCTCGCCGACCTTGTTTCACCTCACCGCCGAGATTCTCAAGCACGGCTTTGCACACCGCGCCGCCACCGCCGGCGACCCCGCATTCGACCGTCTTGCCCCCCTGCCCGTCCCCGACGAGCTGGCGCGGCGCATCGACAGCTTCCGCACGCGACCCGCCCGCGCCTACGGCCCAGGCGACGCGGCCGCGCACGACGCCGGCACCGCACACGTCTCGGTGCTCGCCGCCGACGGCAGCGGCGTGGCCCTCACGACGACCATCAATACCGCTTTCGGGGCCTTCATCGGTGTTCCCGGCACAGGGATCGTGCTGAACAACCAGATGGACGATTTCACCTTCGACGCCCCCAACGCCTTCGGTCTCGCGCCGGGCCGCAGCAACCGCATCGCTCCGCGCAAGCGACCGGTTTCCAGCATGACGCCGACGCTGGTGGTCGAGGACGGCCGGGCCACCGTCGCCGTCGGCGCCTCGGGCGGCCCGTTGATCGTCAGCGCGACCCTGCAGGCCGTGGTCGGTGTCCTCGATCTCGACGCCACTTCAGCCAGCGCGCTCGAAGCGCCACGCATCCATCACCAGTGGCAACCCGACATCCTGCTGGTCGAGCCGGGAGTGCGCGAGATCGATCGCATGGCGCTGACTCGGCTGGGCCACGCGATCGTCGAGATTCCCGGCGTCGCTGCCGTGTCGCTGGCCGTCGCGCGGCCCGGACGAGCGGTCAGCGCGGCGGGCGATCCGCGCAAGGGCGGGGGCGCAGCGCTCGCCCAATCCCCTGCGCGCGAGTCAAACCCGTCGCCCACACACGCCGTGCCCCCGCCGGCCCCGGCGACGGTCGGAACCCGGCGATGAGCCAGCCCGTGGCGGCGATCTCGGTCATCGTCTCGACCCGCAACCGCGCCGACTCGCTCCGCTTGCTGCTCGCGAGCCTCGACCTGATCGACGCGCCGGGCGTGCCCTACGAGGTCGTGGTGGCAGATAACGATTCCGACGATGACACGCCGCGTGTGCTCCGCGAGTGGCGAGAGGGTGGAAACGAGCGCGTGACGCTGCGAGTGCTCGAGCGCGGCAAATCGCGCGCCCTCAATGCCGCAATCGCGGCGTCGCGAGGCGAGGTCCTCGCCTTCCTCGATGACGATGTTCTCGCCGAGCGGCGCTGGCTGGCGGAGATCTGGCACCATTTCGCCAGCCACGATTGCGTCGCCGCGCAGGGTGCGGTGCTCTGGCCGCCGGCCGCCGAGCAGGATCCTGCCCTGCGCGCCCGTCTCGAACGCTACGGCACGCTGGTGCGGATCGAGCATCCGGCCGACTCGGGCCGGGCACGCTTGACGGGCATCAACATCGCGCTGCGTCGCCACACGCTCGCCGTGGTGGGTGGCTTCGACGTCCGGCTGGGCCCGGGGGCATCCGGGCACAGCGAGGATTTCGAACTCTCGACCCGCATCCGAAAACTCGGCGGGCAGATCGATTTCATCCCGGGAGCCCGCGTGCGGCACCAGATGGAGCCGACCCTGCTCACCGACGACTACTTCCGCGCGCATCACCGGCGGGTCGGCCGGAGTCGCTACGTCCACAAGCGCAATTCGCTGCTGTTCAGCATCCTGCCCAATCTCGCGCTGGCCGCACTGGCCTGGGCCGCGCACGCGCTCAGCGGAAACCGCGAGCGCCAATACCGCGCGCACGGCCGACTGCTGCATTACGGCGAGATGCTGCGGTTGCGCTGGCGCAGCGGCCAAGGCCCCGGCTGAACTCCGACGCACGACGGTGCTCGCAGCGCGACACGCCGCTTTGCGGTGACGACGTGGCCAACGCCCCGGCTGAGCCGCTTCCGTGCGGCGGCTTCGGGGCCAGGTCGGCTCGCGGCCGTGCCCAGAATTGGTGCACTTGCTCAGCCGGGAGGCAGCTTTGGCCCCGACGCGGCCCGGCCCGCCTCGATCCGATGCAGCAGCCCGCTCATCAGCGCGGCGCCCCTTGCCCCCAACAGCCACCGATTTGCCGCCGGCCGCTGGGGCAGTCCTCTGGCGCGGGCCAGCCGGAGCACAGTCCAGACAGGCAAATGGGGCGCGTTTCACGTTCGCTCCCGTGAGGCACGCCGGTTGCGTCCGGGACCCCAACGCAACGAGCGAGCGACCGCGGAAAGGCCGCGGCACGTTCGCCAGCCGAGCGAGCGCAGGCGGCCGAGATTCCCTCCACGGCCGGCTGCGCTCGCCGTCGGCGCCGTCGCCAAGTCGCGGCACGACCGCACCCACGGCCTGGCCTCGGTCTGCACCGCCGGATCCCCGCGGCACCATCGGACTCTGACCCATCAGCCATCGCGCGGGTGCGCCACGATCGGCAAGCTCCGGCGCCAGAAGCCAACCTTCGGACTCTGATCCAGCAGCGATCGAGCAGGTGCGGCCGACACGTTCGCTTCCCGCCCCGGAAGCGCCATCGGAACTTCCGTCCGGGTGTCGTCGTCGCGCAAGCGGACGGGCCCGTCGAGCCGCCCGGCACGATGTGCTCGCGAGCCCCGTCGGGAGCGTCGTCGTCGCGCGAGCGGACGCACGCTCCGGCTCCCGGCCCTGACGCGGGCAGAGATCGGATGATAGGTCGACAGCGATGGACCGCCGACCTCGGAAGCCGCCTCGGGTAGCGATCATCGGCGGCGGCATCGCCGGCCTCGGCATGGCACTCCTGCTCGCCCGGCGCGGACACCGTGTGATCGTCCACGAACGCGATCATCGCCCCCCGGTCGACGGGCCCGACGCGGCCTTCGCCCGTTGGGATCGCCCGGGCGTCCCGCAGTACCGGCACTCCCACATCCTCCTCGCGCGCCTCACCATGTTGATGCGCGAACACTTACCCGAGGTGCTCTCGTTGCTGCGTCTGGCCGGCGCCATCGAGGTCCCGCTGACGATGGCCGCACCCCCCGAGCTCGATCTGGGTCCGCGACAAAAGGGCGACGGCGAGCTGGTGCTGCTCGCCTACCGTCGCGCAGCCCTCGAATGGGCCCTCTTGACGGCGGCGCGCCGGGAACCCCTGATCGAAGTCCGTGAGGGCGTGCACGTCTCGGGACTGCTCGGTACCAGGCAAGGTACCGGCCGCCGCCCGCGCGTCCGCGGCCTGCGTTGGCGATCGATCCCGCCCCCCCTGCCCAACGACGCATCATCCGAAGAGATTCACTGGCAGTCCCGCGCGGCCACCAGGCCCTCGGGCCCGGAGCGCCGCACGCTTGCGCACATTGTGATCGACGCGAGCGGCCGGCGCGCTCTCGGCGCCGAGTGGCTCGCTCAGGTGGGTGGGCAGACGCCAGTCAGCGAATCGGTGCCGACAGGCATATTTTATTTCACGCGCTTCTACCGGCTGCTGGGACCGCCACCGCGGGGCTTCTCGACCGGCCTCGTCGGCGGGGACATGGGCTGGATCAAGCTCGCGACCTTTCCCGGAGACAACGGCACGTTCTCGATCACGGCCGGCAGCGCGATCGAGGACGAACCGCTCAAGAGCCTGGCCGAACCGGCGGTCTTCGAGGCGATGCTCGCGGCGTTCCCGTCGATTGCCGCGTGGCGCGCGCGCGGGGTCTCCGAACCGCTCGACGGCGACGCCACTCCCGTGCTGGTGATGGGCGGCCTCAGCAACGTCCTGCACAATTTCAAACATGGGCGCCCGGAAGGATTCTTCGCGCTCGGTGACGCGCTCTGCCATTCGAATCCGATGTACGGTCGCGGCGTCACCAGCGCCCTTCTCTCCGCGGTCCTCCTTGACGACGCTCTCGTAGCCGCCGCGGGTGACGATCAGGCCGCGGGCCGGCTCTACGCCCGCGCGGCGGCACGGGAGATCGTCCCCTTCTGGGAAGCAGCCGCCCGGGCGGATGGATTCGGCAGGGCCGCGCGGCAGAGAAGCGTGGCCGCCGAGGACGGGACCGACCCCGGCATCCTCTCCTGGCTGACCGCACCCCTTGCGGAGACGCGAAACGCGCTGGGCTGGCTTGCGGGAGCGTTCTTCGAGAAAGGGCTCGCCCCGGCAATGCGGGCCGATGCCACCGTCTACCGCACAGTGATGCGCGTCATGAATATGCTCGACAACCCGCAGGCAAGCTTCGTCAGCCCGGAAATCCTCCTGAGGATTCTGCCCCACCTTGCCGAATCGCTGCTCACGGGACGCCGACGCACGGTTTTCGCCGGCCCGACGCGCGCCGAGGGGCTCGCGATCGTCGAGCGGCACAAGGGGCGTGGCTCGGCCCGCCCGCCAGCGCCCGGACCGCGCAGCAACCGCGCGCCAGCCCTGCCGGAGGCAGCGCCGCGCGCCGAGGCGCAGGTGCGGCCGTTGCGACTCGCCTGAGCATGACCCTGGGCGAGTGACACACCCGACGCGCCACCATCCTGACGCGACGGCGCGCGGCATCACGATCGAGCGACCGGCCGGGGTCTCGGTCCTTGCCGCAGCGACAGCCCTGCCACTCGCGGGGCCGTTCCTCGGCGATCTCCTCGCGCGCCGGGATGAAATTGGCCTTGGCCGATGCACGCCCAACGCCCCCCGGTGGCCCGTGGCGGGCCTTGCAACATCGCTCCCCAGATCTCAAGATCCGAAGGACGGCCACCGTGGGAAGTGGTGTGGAGGAATGACGATGCATTCGACGGGATTTTCCTGGCTCCGACTCGCCCTTGCGGCCAGCCTCATGCCCCTCTGTCTCGGCGCGCCGATGGCAGAGGCAGCGATCGTCGGCGTGCTCGAGGAGCCCGTCAGCGGCGGCTCCTGTTCCGGAATCGGCAACGTCCGCGGCTGGGCTTACAGCGACACCGGGGCCGAGCTCGTCCAGCCCTTCGCCGTCACCGTCGACAGCGTGGCCGCGATCGAAGTGCCCTGCTGCGCGTCGCGCGGTGACGTCCAGGCCTCCCAGCCCGGCGCGCCGCTGCGCACCGGGTTTTCGGGCAGCTACAATTTCCAACTCCTGACGCCCGGCGCTCACACTTTCGCCGTGACCGTACAGAGTTCGAGTGGCGAATCGACCGTGCTCACGTCGACCTGCACCAGCCACCGCTTCGACGACGCGACGTTCCTCGGCGCGGTCGACTTCGACAACAACGCCGAGGGCTTCTGCGAGAGCGACCTCGACGATCCGAACCTGATCTGCTGTTTCGGGGTACGGGTCACGCGCCGCAGCGACAGCCAGGCCTTCGTCTGTGATGACGCCTGCTTCCGCTGGCAGAACGCCGCGCAGGGACTCGTGCTCACCACCGGCGCGATCTTCGACGACCCGGCCTGCGTGCCCATCGATTAGCGTCCCGCACCGGCAGGACACCAAGCGGGCCGGGGGACCGCGGGACACCGGCCCACCACGCCGGGTCCCGATGTCGAAGACACCGCGCCACCGTTCTGGCGCGCCCCGGGCAGCGCCCGAACTCTGCCCCCAGCGTCTCCGGCGACATCCTCGCCCGAAGCGCATCGTTCCTGGCGGCGGCAGCCCGGTGCCGTCCACACCGCCCGCCACTCCTCAAGCTTCCCGGTGGAACGTCTTCCCAAGGTCGTGCTAGCTTCTCCGCGTTTGTCGGCCCACGCCGGGCCAGACCGATGGACCCGCCCGTCGCGTGGAGAGGATTGGAGAGATGACGCAAACACGCATCGCGGCTACGAGCGGACTCGATCCATCGATTCCGCCCGAGGTCGCCCTCTTTTCGTACTACCGCAACGCCGAACAGCACGGTGCGAACCTGCTCTTCCGGCTGCTGCGGCACCTCGAGACCCCGGAAGCGCAGGTGGCTCTCTCGCAGCATCTGGCCGAGGAGACCCGCCACGCCTGGTTGTGGACGGAGCGCTGCCTGCGCGCCGGCCACAAGCCCTTGATCGTCGATGACGGCTACCAGACGCGCATTGGACGCGCGGCCGGCATTCCGCGCGACAAGGTCGATCTGCTGGCCCTGACCGTGGTCGTCGAGCAGCGCGCGCTCCGGCGGTACCAGCGCCATCTCAAGAGCCCGACCGTCGATGTCGATACCCGAGAGGTGCTCGAGCGGGTCACCGCCGACGAGGCCTGGCATGTGGACTGGATCCGGGAAGAGGGCCGGCGCATCGCCGCCGAGAAGGGCGCGCCGGAGCGTTTCGACGATGCGGTCCGGCGCTACCGCCAGATCGACGCCGCAGTCACAGCAGAGCTCGAGGTCGCCGAGCGCGAACAGCTCGGGGCGGTCGCGGTCGAGTGGTGACGCCCGCCTTCGGTCGCCTGCCGCGCCGCGGGGAGACCCCCCGGGTCGCAGGGCACAGCACAGCGACCACGCATCCGCCCACTCATCACGCATGGCCCCCGGTCAGCGCATCGAATAAAGGCGATTGACGGCCGTCTCTTCAAGGCGTCAGCCTTGCCCACACGACCTTCGGGAGAAATCGCATGTTTCATCAGGCAGATCTCGGCAGCCCCCCCACCCCCCGGCGCCATGCGCGTCGCGTCTTCCCGCTGGCGGGGCTGGTCGCGACTCTGGTCGTGCTGCCGCTGGCCGCCGGCGGAGCTGCCGCCACCGGACTGCTCGAGAACCCCTCGCCCGGCAGCGTGCAGAGTGGCGTCGGCGTGCTCTCGGGCTGGCATTGCGATGCCTCCACGACCCCGATTGAAATCGTCATTGATGGCACCCATATCATCCCCGCGGCCGCGGGCACGCCGCGCGAGGACACCTCTGCGACATGCGGCGACACCGCCAACGGCTTCGGCGCGTTGTGGAACTTTGCGCTGCTCGGCCCCGGTGCCCACACCGCCGTGGCCCGTGCCGGTGGCGTGACGTTCTCGAGCCGCGACTTCATGGTCACGACCCTCGGCGTGCCCTTCGCACGCGGGCTGGAGGGCACGTTCCAACTCGATGACTTCCCCAACGCGCAGGGCTCGGTCCTGCTGACCTGGCAGGAAGCCCAGCAGGGCTTTGCGATCGCCAACTACACCACCTGGGCCGCGCCGACCTCGGCCGCACGCCCGGCGCCCGTGTCGAGCGGACTCGGTAGCGCTGCCGCGACAGACGAGGGCCTCCTCGAGAATCCCGGCACGGGCTCCGTCCAGTCCGGCGTGATTCTGTTCTCCGGCTGGCACTGCAACGCGACCACGCTGCCGATCGACATCGTGGTGGACGGCACCACCGTCATTCCCGCGGCTGCCGGGACGCCTCGCGACGACACCGCCGCGCGCTGCGGCGACAGCAACAACGGCTTCGGTGTGCTCTGGAACGCCAACCTCTTCGGACCCGGCACGCACACCGCCGTGGCGCGAGCCGACGGCGTCCCCTTCGACACGAACACCTTCCAGGTGACGACGCTGGGGGCGAACTTCCTGCGCGGCGTGGCCGGCCGCTTCCGCCTGCCCGGCTTCCCCGGCCCAAGCGAAGACGTGTGGGTCGTCTGGAGTGAGGCCAAGCAGAATTTCGTGATCGACGAACGCTCGCCGACCGAGGGGCCGACTCCCCAGCCCGCCTCGACCCCGACGCCGGGTGCCTCGACCCCGACGCCGGGTGCGGCCACCCCGACGCCGAGCGGAACTTCGACACCCGCGCCTACCCCCACGGCGGCACCGACGGCCCAGCCGACCGCCACACCCGTGCCCACACCCGCACCTACACCCACGGCCGGCCCTCTCTGCGGCAACGGCGTGGTCGACTTCGAAAACGGCGAGGAATGCGATGGCTCCGATCTCGACGGAGAAGACTGCGACTTCCTCTACGGCGGCTCCGCGAGCTGCAGCGGGCAGCTCGCCTGCACTCCGGATTGCCGCTTCGACGGCTCGCAATGCGACTGCCCCTGCGACACGGACATCGATTGCGACCGTCCTCTCGACCACCCGATCGAGTGCGGCCCAACCTACTGCGGTGAACTGAGCGAACCCGTCTGCTCGATCAGCAACCCCGCTCCCGGCTGCTGTGACTGTGTCTACGACTGGGGCGTCTGCCTCAACGGACGCTGCGTCGCCGACGACTCGTTCTCTTCGGCGACCCTGAATCAGATTTGCTTCGGCTACGAGGACGGAGATCCCGATTTCCCGCGGTGCGACTGGACGCCGCCCTGATGAGCCGGCGAGCCGAGGCCGCGCTGAAACGCCTGCGCGCAATCGGCCTCGGTCTCCCCGGGGTCACCGAGAAAGAGGCGTGGAACACCACGACCTTCCGCCTCGCTGACAAGAAAATGTTCGCCATGTTCGCCAACGATCACCACGGCTCGGGTCAGGTGGCGGTCTGGCTGAAGGCAGCCCTGGGGGCGCAGGAACTCCTGGTCGAGTCCGATCCGGCACGGTTCTTCGTGCCCCCCTACGTCGGCCCCGGGGGCTGGGTCGGCGTCGATCTCGGGGCGGGCGTCGACTGGGACGAGGTGGCGGATCTCATGGGCGAGGCCCTGGCGCTGGTCGCCCCGCAGCCGCGCGCGAAGACCACCTCCGCGAAGTCGCCGCGCCCGGGGGCAGGGCGTGCGCCGTCCGCGCGGGGGCCACGCCCGTTGACCACCAAGGCGAGTCGGCCGCGGTCTCGCGCCCGGCCGTCCTGACGCTGCCCCTGCCGATCTCCTTCGGGCTCGTCGGTTCCCATCTACCTCGGAAGTGCGCAGCCCGTCGGCCGGGCTGCCCCGCCGATCGAACGGGTCGATGGTGCCTGCGGGGGGTACATCGCCAGTTCCACCAGCTCCGGTCCGACGGCCCCGCCGATCGAACGGGTCGATGGTGCCTGCGGGGCTTGCGCCCCCCGCCCTCTTCGCCGCCCGAGGTACCGCACCGATCGGACGGGTTGATTGCGACAGGACGGGCTGGAGCCTCTCGTCACGCTCGCCGCCCCGAGGTGACGCCCCGACCAAGCAGGTCGATTGCGACCGCGCGCGCGCCGGACATCGCTCGCGGGCGACCGACATGCAATATCGACTTCCCGCCGCGTCGGCTCGCCGCGGCGCTCCTCCCATGGATCTGTCACGCATCATCTTCGCCGCGCTCGTGCTGGTCGCCGGTCTTGCCGGCGGACTGCCGCCGCTGCGCCGGGGCCCCGTCCGTGCGACGCGCGTCCTCGCTCTCGGCAACGCCTGGGCGGCAGGCCTCTTCCTCGGCATCGGCCTGATCCACATGCTGCCCGAGGCCGACGCCGAATGGCGCACACTCATCCCGGGCTACCCGGTCGCGGCGCTGCTCGCCTCGGCGGCCTTCCTTCTGGTGCTCTTCTTCGAGCACGTCCCGCTGGCGCCGCACGAGCACGGAATCGTCGAAGGGATCGAGCACGGCCGGGACGAACTCGCGCAAGAGCTGGGTGCGCACGCGACCCGGCCCGGGGCCTGGGTCTACACGCTACTTGTCGCCCTCTCGGTGCACAGCCTGCTCTCGGGGTTGGCCCTGGGGAGCCAGACCACCCTCCTGCGGGCGCTGCCGATCTTCGTCGCCATCGTCGCACACAACACGACCGAAGGTCTGGCGCTGGGGGTGAGCCTGGCCCGCAACGCGGTGCCCCTGCGTGCGGCCGTGGGGCTGGTCATGCTCTGGGGACTCGCGACCCCAGTCGGCATTCTGGGTGGTGGCGTGGCCGCCGACGCCCTCTCGGGACACGCCGGACGGATCTTCGCCGCAACCAGCCTTGCGCTGGCCGCCGGAACGTTCATCTACGTGGCCGCCCTCGACATCATCCAGGAGGAGTTCACCCACGGTGGCGATCGCGTCGCCAAATGGTGGCTTGCGCTGGCCGGACTCGCAGCTGCGGCGGTGCTCGCGATCTGGACCTGAACCGCGACCGTCCTGCGACAAGGCCCGACCCGCCGAGCGGTGACGACTCGCGCGACCTGCCCGGCCATCGCGTCCGACACGCTGGACGTCATCACCTCGCTGACCGGTGACGACTCGATCGGCGCGACCTGCTAGACCGGGAACCATGTTGATCTCTGCTCTGGACACCCCCCTTGCCGGCGCGGGGACCGCGCCCGCCACCCGGCCCGGCCGAGCCCGCCCGCCGCGTGCGACACGGGCCTGCGCCCCGCGGTCTGGGCCCGACCGGGCCGCATCGTCGCGCGCGATCGGCCCCGCGCCATCCATCGCCATCGCCGCCGCCCTCGCCGCCGCCCTCCTCGGGGGCTGTGCTGCGAGTGCGGGCGGTCCGACCAGCGCCGGCCCCGTCTCGACCGCGGTCGAGGCGACCTGGCCCCTGCCCACCTGGGCCACGGGCATCGCACTCTCGCCCGATGGCACACGCGCCTGGCTCGCCGCGGGCTCGAAGATTCTGAGCATCGACACGGCGACGGGTGCGGCCGGCCCGACGATCGACACCGGTGGAATGCCCTACGCGCTGGCCATCGCAAGCGACGGCGCGACCGGAGTCGCCGCCGATCTGATGCAACAACAGGCTTGGGTACTGCGCCTCGGCGCGCAGCCGGGTTCGCAGCGTTTGTGGGTCGGCACGCCCTCGAGTCCGGTCCTGCGCCCGGGTGCCGCCATCGCCCCAGACGGCACGCGCGCCTTCACCACGACGAGCCATCCCACCATGGGCAATGGCTTCGACCAGCTCCACGTCGTCGACATCGCGGCGGCGAGCCAGCGCGGTCGGAACCTCCCCTTCCACCCCGGCTCGCTCGCGGTCTCGGCCGACGGAACGCTCCTCCACGTCGCGGGCTGCACGGGAATCTGTTCGTACGGCGAGCTGCATACGCTCGACGCCACCAGCGGCGAGGAAGCCTCGCCTGCGATCACGCTGCAAAGCTCGATCCCGGGCCAGCTCGCCCTCTCGCCCGACGGCCGCACCGCCTGGGTCGCCAATGCGCTCGCCGGAACCGTGGCGGCGCTTGACCTGGTCGGACGTAGCGTGCTCGCCACGGTGGCCGTTGGCGCCGAGCCGCTGGGCGTCGCGGTCTCGCCCGACGGCACGCGGGTCTACGTCACCTGTTTCCAGTCGGGCACGCTGGTGGCGATCGACACCGCCAGCAGAAGCGTGGTCGCGCGGGCCCGCGTCGGCGGAGAGCCGCGGGCCCTCGCGATCGCACCCGACGGCCGCACCGCCTGGCTGACTCACTCTCGACCGATTCTCACCAAAATCGATCTGACGCAGCTCGGCGCATGAGTCCGCCCGCCGGTGGGTTCGGGAGCGCGAACTCGCCGGCAGCGATCAGCAGGGACGCACGCTGGCGCGCGGCAGTCCGAGGATGCCGTCGATCGCGGCGCGAAGCTCGGCCGGCGGACAGGGCTTGGTGAGAAAGTGCGAACAGCCGGCCTCGAGCGCGCGGCGCCGGTCGCTCGCGAGATGCCGCGCCGTCAGCGCGACCACGGGCGTCTCGGCGAGGGAGGCCTTTGATCGAATCGCGCGCGCGACTTGCAGTCCGTCGAGATCCGGCATCGCCATGTCGAGGAGGACGAGATCTGGACAGGCCTCCTCGGCGCGACGGATCCCCTCACTCCCGCTGCCGGCTTCGAGCACAGAATAACCCGAGCGCTTGAGCAGCCCGGCGACCAAACCCCGGACCTCGGCATCGTCGTCGATCACGAGGACTGTTGCGGTCACAGTCATGGACTTCCTCTCCCCAGATGACCGGGCGCCCGAGAAGGAGCCCACGCCTGCCCAACGCGACCGACCTCACGACCCGACGCGCATCCAACACAGCGCTCAGCATAGACGGATCGTCGCGCGCCTGTCGAGAAACTGTCTCGTGCCGGGCGTAAAAATAGTCCCGGCCGGCAACTGTGGGAAGAACCCCTCGCCGGCGGAACCGCCAGCGGTCCTGGGCGCAGGCCCAAGCGCTGGCATCCCCCCCGACCTGACCACCTCGCATCGCACCGAGAGACAAATGAGCCGTCCCGGGATCGAACCGGGGACCCGCGGCTTAAAAGGCCGCTGCTCTGCCAACTGAGCTAACGGCTCACGGAGCCATGCGAGAGCGCAGCATTCCGGCCCTCGACCGCCGATCTCTAAGCGTTGCTCGGCGGGGACTGGGGACCGAGGAATTTCTCGACTTTCTCGCGCACCAAGGCGGGGTCCACCACCGGCTTGGAGAGATAATCGCTACACCCGATGGCCAGTGCGCGCTGCTCGTCTCCGGCCATTGCCTGCGCGGTGAGCGCAATGATCGGGATCTCCCGACCCTGTTCCAACTCGCGGATTCGCCGGGTCGCCTCCCAGCCGTCCATGATCGGCATCTTGAGATCCATGAAGATCAGATCCGGAGGATCCTTCTGGACAGCCTCGAGCGCTTCGAGGCCGTTGGCTGTCGAGATGACGTCGAAGTCGCCGATCTTGCGCAAGCGATAGAGAAGAATTCGCCTGTTGTCTTCGTTGTCCTCGACAACCAGGATCTTCCTCTTCGTCATCTGAGCCCGCTCCCTCTCCCGCGCCAGTTTGGCACCGGAGAGAGGGCTTTGCTAGCGGGCTCCCATGTCCGGCGTGCGGACCCGCTTCGCACCGAGTCCGACCGGCGCCCTGCATGTCGGCGGCGTTCGCACGGCACTCTTCAGTTGGCTCTTTGCGCGTCATCACGGCGGAGCCTTCGTGCGGCGCATCGAGGACACCGATCGCGAGCGCAGCCGTCCCGAGTGGGAGGCCGGCATCATCGAGGCCCTGCGCTGGCTCGGCCTTGACTGGAATGAGGGGCCCTTCCGCCAGTCCGAGCGAGAGCCCTTCTACGCCACCCAAGTCGAGCGATTGCGCCAGGCGGGGGCGGTCTACCCCTGCACCTGCTCCGCCGAGGAACTCGCCGCACGACGAGGTGATGGCTTTGGCTATGACCGCCGCTGCCGGCCGGGCCACGGCCCCGGCCCGAACCCGGATCGCGCGGCCGCCCTGCGACTCAAGATCCCGCTCGGCCGCACGGTGGTCATCGACGATCTGGTCAAGGGTCCCGTCGCGGTCTCGACCGACGACATCGACGACTTCGTGATCGTCCGCTCCGACGGCACGCCGACCTACCAGATGGTCGTCACGGCCGACGACATCGACATGCGCATCACGCACGTCATCCGCGGCGACGACCACCTCAAGAACACGGCCAAGCAGATTTTGATTTACGAGGCCCTGGCGGCGACACCGCCGGCCTTCGCCCACCTGCCACAGGTTCTCGGCGCCGACCGGGGGCGGCTCTCGAAACGCCACGGCGCGACAGATGTCCTGAGCTACCGCGACGCGGGCTACCTTCCCGATGCCCTCGTGAATTTCATGGCGCGCCTCGGCTGGGCCCACGGTGACGACGAATTTCTGACGCGAAGCCAACTCGTCGAACTCTTCGACCTCGCGGGCGTCGGCCGCTCGGCTGGCGTGTTTGATCGCGAGAAACTCGACTGGCTGAATGGCGAACACCTCCGCCGCCTCGCCGATCCCGAGATCGCGACCCTGCTGCGCGACTTCCTCGCGCGCCGCGGCGAGACCCTCGAGGGCGACCCCGCTTGGCAAGCACGACTTGCGGGCGTTCTGCGGGACCGCGCCCGCACGCTCGAGGAACTCGCCGAACAGAGCATCGCCTTGCGTACGGCGAGCATTCACATCGACCCGAAGGCCGCGCAGCGCTGCCTCTCGCCGGAAATCGTGGCGCCACTGCGCCAGCTCCAGAGCGCACTCCAGCGCTGTGGAGAGTGGCGCGCTGCGGAACTCGAGACCACGGTGCGCGCCACCGCCGACGCGCTCGGCCTGAAGCTCGGCGCCCTGGCGCAGCCGCTGCGAGTGGCGCTGACCGGCTCGACCGCGAGCCCGGGGATTTTCGACGTCCTCGAACTCGTCGGACGCGAACGATCCGCCGCGCGGATCGACCATGCGCTCGCCGTCGCGGCGGGCGGCCCGCCTTGACTGAGCAGAGGGCCTTCACTAGCGTCCGCGTGGCCTGATGGGGTGTGGCCAAATTGGTAAGGCACCTGACTCTGGATCAGGGGATTGTAGGTTCGAGCCCTACCACCCCAGTTGAGCCCCGCTTCCTCGGTCCCATCGTCTAGCGGTTAGGACGCCGGCCTCTCACGTCGGTAACGCGGGTTCGATTCCCGCTGGGACCACTTCGCGCTGCGCGGCAAGCGCGCGCGACCACCCTCCGGGGCGAGAGTTCGCAGCGCGGGGTCTCCCGCCTCGGCGATCTGGCCCACCACTGCGGCTCGTCGTGCTGCCGCGGTCCACTCCCGGGAGAGGCGTTGGTCCGTCGGCAGACGCCAGATCATCGAAGTGCCGGAAGACGCTGCGGATCCGCACGTCCGCGCGCTCGGCCACCTGCGGCGCGGTCGGTCGCCGCACGCTCTCGGCCACGAGACCGAAGAGAGCAGACACCATCTTTTCGCGGCTCCGCTGGCTGTGCCGTGCACGACCGTCGGTGATCTCGGGCGCGCTTGCGGAGAGTCGCCCCCGTATGGTCATGGCGCGAATCACAGCGCATGCCGCCGGGCGCGCCCATGAGGCCCGACAGAGGGCCTGGCCGGCGGCCGGGCGGGAGAGCAAGCCCGCCCCGAGGAGAGAAAGACATGAATGCCTTCTGGATCTGGCTCAGCGCAGGGGCGGTGTACGGCGTCTTTCGCTGGTGGCACGACAACCGGCACGGACCGCTGCGCCCAGACGAAATCGAGCGCATGATCGCCAGCTTTGCGACCACTCCCGGAGCCGACGTCAATGATATTGATGGCGTGCGGCGCTTCCTCGCCGAGGACGACGGCCGCGAGTTCTTCATGCTGAATCTGATCCGTACCCAGTCCGGCGAAATCCCCCACCCGGTCACCGGTGCCCCCTCCGCCGCCCCGGCGCTCCTGCGGGAATACATCCGTGGCTTTCTGCCCGTGATGGTCCGCCACGCCGGCTATCCCGTGCTCCAGGCGCGGAAGATTGGCGGCTATGTCGACGCCTGGAACGTGCCGCCCGATCCTGGCTGGACGCTGGCAGGAGCGATGCGCTACCGCAGCCGCCGCGACATGCTGGAGCTCACGCTCGATCCGCGTTTCACCGCCGCCCACCCCTTCAAGATCGTCGCGCTCGCGGCGACCGCCTCGTTTCCCGTCGCGCCCGGCATCAGCCTGCTGCTCGGGCCGCGCGTCTGGGTAGGACTCGTCCTCGCGCTCGTGGCCGCCCTCCTCCATCTGGCAATCGCGACCTAGCCCTGGAGCTGAAGCCATGGCGCCAGAACTTGTCCTCGGTGCGAGGGGATCGATCTCGACCGCGGACAACGTCGGCGGCGAGAGGCTCGATGAGGCGCTGATGCGAGCGAAAGCAACACGCTGCAGATCGCTCTGCTGGAGAAACCCGAATGCACACGCCTTCTTTCCTGCCCCCGTCAACTAACGCCGCCTACCACGGGTCGCCCGTAGCGACGTACTTCCTCACCTTCGTCGCCGTCACAACGATCGGACCGGGATTGATTCACTCGTTCCTCGCGGACGGCGGCGCCGGTGTGATCGCCGGCATGGACGTTTCCGGCAAGGGTGCCGCAATCGTCGGCGTCTTCGCCTGGGCAGGGGCGACCCAGATCGTCTGGGGCCTCGCCCTCCTCGGCGGAGCGCTGCGCTACCGGAGCCTCGTCCCCGCCCTTCTCGCCCTGGTGACTCTCGAGCGGGCGCTCATCGCCCTCAACCTCTGGGTCTTGAAGGGACCACCGAGCGGACATCGCCCGCCCGAGGCCTGGGCGACGCTGATCTCGCTACCGCTCCTGGTCGGGGCGCTCCGGCTGTCCCGGCGCCGCGGTCGTTGAGAGCGCTTGTCCTGGCGCGGAACCAGGGCAGGGCAGCGCAGCGCACCGAACGGTGCGCCAGAGTCGCGCGAGCCGGCGGGTCAAGCGCAACGGCCACCTCGACGGCTCCACCCCGGCCCCGGGCGGCAGCCGACTCGCTGCAGTGGAGCGCTTACGACACGAAGCGATGGAGATGCTCGGCGATCGCCTCGGGCTGATCTTCCTGCAGGAAGTGAGTCGCCGGCGTGAGCACCACATGCGGCTGGCCCGCCGCACCCGGCACGCGCGCCTGGAATCCTCTCTCGGCGCCGCTCGAGATCGGATCGCGGTCGCCGAACACAGTGAGGAAGGGCTTCGTCCAGCGCTCCAGGAGCTGCCAGTTTTCGAGCATGAGCGGCCCGCCTGGATTATCCGCTTGGAGAGGGATCCGTCGGGGAAAGACCAGCGCACCCGCTTGGTAGCCCGGATCGGGGAAAGGCGCGTCGCAGGCGCGCCTTTCCGCCGCGCCTAGCCCCTTGACGGTCCCCTGGGAAATCGGCTCCGACACCGACAATGACGTCTGCTGATCGCTGTAGTCGAGCCAGGCCTGCAACGCCGGGCTCGCGCCCTGCCCGGTGGGCAGACCCGTGTTCGACGCGACCAGACGGGCAAGGCGTTCGGGATGCCGCAGAGCCACGGGGAGGCCGATCACGCCGCCCCAGTCCTGGGCGAAGAGCGTGGCGTCGGTGATCCCGGTCGCCAGCAACCACGGGCTCATCCAGGCGACGTGACGCGCCAGGCTGTAGTCGCTCCTTGTGGCGGGTTTGTCGGAGCGGCCGAGACCCCTCAGGTCGGGCGCCAGCACGCGATGCCCCTATGCCACGAGGCGGCCGATGATGTTGCGGTAGAGATAGGCCCACGACGGGTTGCCGTGCATGAGAAGGATCGGCGCGACATCGCGCGGGCCTTCGTCGGCGTAATTCCCCGCAAGGGCGTACCGTCCTCGGCCCCCACCTCGGCGTAGTGTGGGGCAAAGGGGTAGCTCTCCAGTTCGTCAAAACAATGATCTGGGGTGCGCGCTACTCTCCCGAGCGGCCCTCGAACAGCGAAAGGACGTGGCCGTCGGCCGGTTCGGTGCGACCGGCCAGCGTCTTCTGAAAGACCTGAGCGAGCGCCTCCCGTCCGTGCCCCCGGACAACCTTCAGCCAGGCGTCGCTGGCCTCGCAGAAACCCGTCCAGGCAAGTGCCATGCGCCCGGTCAGCCCCGATCCACCCCAATCCCGCGTGCGCTTGACGATCTGCGCCGGCGCGAAGAAGAACTCCGACTTCGGCCCCGGCAACTCCTCCCGCAGACGCTCGGCCGACCAGTGCGTGGCTCCGATGCTGCAATCGTAGGCAAGCTGGTCGCCGAAATGGCGGTGGACCGCGCCCGTCACCGCAGAGTTTCCCGCCATGTCGACGAACACGGCGGGCTCCACGGCAAGAGACGAGATCTCTTCGTAGAGAACCACCTGGTCGTAGAAGCCCAGGCCACGCACGAAAGCTTCATTGCGCGCCGACGTGAGCCCGATCGCACGCGTCTTGCCTCCCTGCCGAACCTGATACGCCAGCGCGATCGAAGTCTTACTCGACGCGCTCGAGATCAGTACGGCGCGAGCGCCGCGGTAGTCCTGGTCGGCCAGGAAATCGTCGGCGAGGAACGAGGTCATGAAGAGCCCCCGCATCAGCATGAGCTGGTCCTCTCGCGCGACGGCATACGACGCATCGCCGCTTGCCGGCAGATACTGCGCGTAGGCCGGAGCGAGGCCAGCGCGGTGCGGGGCCGCATCGACGATCTGGCTCGCCGAGACGAGGCCCGGCGTGATCACGAGATGGCGCGCCATCGGATAGAAGCCGAAGCAGCGCGTCCCCTCGTGGACATCGGCATGGGTCGAGCGCACGACGTCGGCGAAGCCCATCACCGGGATCCGACCGAAGCCCTCCGCGCAGGGGAAAAAGCGCCAGTAACCGAGCGCGTCCCCGGTCAGGGCGTAGGAGATATTGTTCGCGGTCACGGCGAAGCGATCAACGCGGAAGAGCACCTGCCCCGGTTCGAGGTCGGGCAGGGGCCGCTCGACGAATCGCGTCTCTCGCCAATCCGATTTCCGGACTTCGAACACCAGATCTGCTTCGGCCATTCCGCCCTCCTCGGAACGCGGTTGCGCCCGCGCCGCCCGGCTTCAGCATTCACGGTGTCATGAAGCCAATCCAGACAACCTTGGCCGGTGACCGATCTCGCGCGCTCACCGCCCACGAATATGCCAAGAAGAACGTGGATGTCACCGGAGCCCTCGCTGACGCCCGCGCATCGGATGCACGGGGGACCCCCCACGCGGGCGAGTCGCTGGGAGACGGTGGTCGCCCTGCTGGTCTACCTCGCCTTCGATCTGATCCTGGCGCGGCCCTGGCTCGGCTCGGCCGGCCAGAGCATCCCACTCGACGAGCTGCCACCCGACGGCTGGCTGATCCTCTTCATCCTCGAGCACGTCTTCCGTTCGCTCACGACCGACCCCAGCGCACTGCTCGAGTTTCCGATCCACTGGCCGGCCCGAGAACAGCTCGTCGGCTCGGAGCATTTCGTCGGCTGGCAACTCCTCTACACCCCCGCGCGCCTGCTCGGCTCATCCCCCTTTGCCGCCTTCAACGCGACCCTCTTTCTGGTTCATCCCCTGGCGAGCCTCCTCGCTTTCCTGCTCTTGCGTCGGCTCGGCTGCGACCGCTGGATGGCCTGGCTAGGCGGTGCCTTTGCGGCGGTGGTGACGTTCTCTCCGGGCTGTGGCGCACGGCCGCACGTCCTGCAAATGGCACCGCTGGCCGTGCTCGCCGTCGTGCTCGCACTGCGTTGCCTGCGCGACGAGCCGCGACCGGCGCGCGCACTCGCGCTCGCGCTAACGCTCGCGGCCGCGGCGGCGACGTCGTTCTACGCCGCACTCGCCGTGGCGTTGGTCGGAATCGCGTGGGCAGCACTCGAGTGGCGCCGACCGGTGCCAGGGCGCCGGCGCTTCACGCTCCTCGCCATGCTGGGAGCACTCGCCGCCGCCCTGCCCCTGCTCTGGCTCTCGCGCCCCTGGTTCGCGGCCGGCGCGCGCCTCGGCATGATCACGGAGCTGCTGCCACCCGCCGCTCTGGCGCCGAATCTCCAGGCTGCCGACGACCCGCTGCACGGTGGCGCCGCCTGGGTCATCGCGAGCATGGCGAGGATCCCCGCTGCCGGCGGCATCCCCGACTCGTGGCCCTTCCTGCTCGGGCTGGCCGGACTCCTCACCCTACGCCGTGGATCGACGCTCCGCCCTCTGGTCACGGGCGGAGCCCTGCTGGCGATCCTCGGCACGCTCTTCTCGCTGCCACCGGAGTTGCAGATCACTGAAACTTTCTCGCTACCGACACCGGCAAAACTATTCCTTACGCCGGCCTTCCGCTTCGCCCGGCGCTACTTCATGTTGCAGACCGTCAAGGGGCTCGGCGTCGTGCTGCTCGCCACGGCCGGCTTCCAGAGCGTGGCGCTCTGGCTGGGGGGCTGGGCGTCGCCGCTGCTGCTTGCAGCCGTTGTGGCGGGCGATCTCGCGAGCCAGCGGATCTGCTTGCCGATGGCGCAGATGTGCACCTGGTCGATGCCCGCCCCGCTCGCCGAACTCGCCGCCGCAGAGCACGGCCCGCGTCCGGGAGTTTTGCAGGGCACGCTCACGCCACAGATGATTCTTCCGGAGCCCGCGCACGAACTCTTCCGCCAGCGTTTCCGTGAGCTGCTGGCAGAGAATCCCGGCCCGGTGCTGGAGCTGCCGCGCGAACGCTTCGACCGCTGGAACAGCCCCGAGGCCGCGTCATGGTTCGTCGATCTGCCGGCTCCGAATCTGCTCGGACACACCGGCTATCCACCACCTCATGCCGCGTGGGTTCTGGCTGAGATCACGGCGGGCCTGACACAGAGCGGCCTCGACGACCTGATCGCAGCGACCGGCCTGCGCTGGCTCGTGCTCCATCCGGAGGAGGAATGGGACCACCCCCGCGCCCGGAGCAAGCTTCTCGACGGTCTCGCCAAGGCCGACACCGTCCGCCGCAGTCTGGAGATCGGAGGCTTCCGCGTCTTCGAACTCGACACCGGCAGGTTGCGCCCGGAATGGCTGGCCGCCTTGCGCCAGGGGTATCGCCCACATCATAGTTTGCTCGGTACGCCGCTCGAGCCCGTGCCGACAGACCAGGGCGGCATCAACGTGCTGGTCGAACTCCCGGCGCGGATCCACCCGCGCTGGATCACCAACGCCCGCGTCCGGATCGTCTCCCCTCTACCCCTGCCGGCGGCCCATCCGAACCGGGGGCTCGAGCCCCTCTCCGTCCACCTCGAGTTCCACTGGGAGAGTCTCCCCGATGGCCTCGTGGTGGGCCCGACCAAGATCGTGGAACTGCCGCGCGACGTCGCGGCAGCCGAGCTCTGGGAACGCGAGGTGGCACTCAAGACACCGCCCACGCCCGGCAAGTACCGTGTCGTCGTCGATCTCGTGCAAGTGGGCACGGGGCGCATCGGCCGCGGCCGTTCGAAAGAGCCGCTACGGCTCCATGCGCCGAGCCGCCGCCCGCCCGCGGCGAGCACAGTCGATCCGTCGTGACCCCGGCAGGTCGCGAGACCCCCCTGAGGCAGAGCCGGCGCCACGCCCTCAATCGGCGAGCGGTCCGCGGCCCCGGCTGCGGTCATCCCATTCCAGAACGGCCGGCAGTACCACGACGTAGCAGACCAGCACGAGCCCGACCCCGATCGTCAATAGACGACCGATCGCGGCGACGCCGCGGTGCGGGGCGAGTCCGAGACTCCCGAAGGAGAGCATCGTGGTCAAGGCTGAATAGAAGACCGCATGCGCCGTGCTGGTCGCGAGCACATCCGTCTCCAGCGGTTTGGTGCGGTGGCGATGGACCAGATGCACGCCACTGTCGACACTCATTCCGATCAGCATCGGCAGCACGATCACGTTGGCGAAATTGAAGGGTTGGCCGAAGACCGCCAGCGTGGACGCAGTCAGCACCGCCGCCAGCAGCAGCGGGAAGAAGGCGAGCAGGGCATCCCGTACGCTGCGCCAGAGAACGACGAGGAAAAGAAACATGCAGCCAACGCCGCCGATCAGCGCATGGAGCATCGCCGACCACGTCACGCGGCCCCATTCGACGGTGTAGACGGCAAGCCCACCGGCCGCGGGGGCCAGGGCGCGCACCTCTGCGACGAAGCGCTCGAGCGCGCGGCTCTCGCCCACATCATCGCGCGGCCGAACCTCGATCCGTGCGCGGCCGTCCGGTGCCAGCATCTGGCGCTTCAGACTGGACGGGAGATCCCCGATCTCGACCGTCTCGGCACCGATCAAGCGCTGAAGATCGCGGACCTGGGAGGGCAGCGAACCCACCAACTCTCTCTCTAGACTTGCCAAAACCGCAGCAGGAACGGGGGCCGCGGCCGGACCGGCGAGCAATACCGTGAGTGCTGCCTGAAGACGGCGGGCCGGGTCCGCGAGCGGCTCCGCGCCCGAACCCGCCGAGCGCCCCGCCTCCTCGGCGAGGCGCGTGAGCGACGCGCGGCGCTCGCCGTCCGTCCTCGCCGGCCCCACGCTGACGACGGGCGGCACAAAATACGACAGCGTCTCGATGATCTCGAGCTTCTCCTCCTGTGCCGACGGCACGTAGTCGTCCACCGTCCGCGTCTCGGCCACGCTCGGCAACTCGCCGAGCCGTGCCGCCAGTCCGCTTGCCGTGGCGAGATCCGGCGCCATGACGTCGATCGTCCAGGGTGCGGTGGTGCCCCGGGAGAGCAGATCCTCGAAGGTCGCCACCGCCTCGCTCGTCGGGTCGTGGAGCCGAATCATGTTGTAGTCAAACCTGATTCTCGGCAGCAGCGCGATCGCACCCAATCCGATCACCAGCGCGGCCCAGCGCACGGCCCGCGCGTAGTTGAGCGGTATCCGGTCGAGCCGCCCGAGCCAGGGGGGTGTGCGCAGCGAGCGTGGCGCTGCGCCCGCGGGACCGATCGCGACCAGCGCGGGCAGGACCGTCAACGTACAGAACAGAGAAACGAACATCCCGATGCCCGAGATCAAGCCAAGCTGGCCCACGCCCACGAAATCGGTCAGCAGGAAGACGAAGAAACCGATCGAGGTCGTGACCGCGCTCGAGAAGAGCGAGCCGCCCACCGAGGCCGCTGTCTCCACCAACGCAGCGAGGCGATCGCGGCCATCCGCCGCGATCTCGAGGTAGCGCAGGGCAAAGTGGATCCCGAACTCCCCGCCCAGGCCAACTACGAGCACGTTGAAGGCCGCCGAAATCACATTCAAATCGCGGATGGTCGCCGCCGCGATCCCGTTGGTCCACACCAGTCCGACGAGCAGGCTGCCGACGAGCGCGAACACCGCGTGGGTCGAGCGCAAAGCAAAGATCACCGTGCCCGTGAAGAGCACGGTCGAGAGAAGAGCGACGTGCCAGCCCTGCGTCGCGATGGTTCCCAGTTCCTCGTAGTTCATCACTGGTTCGCCCGAGATCCGCACGCGATAGCCCCGCTCTGGCGTGAGCCCGAGTTCGGCGGCCGCCTGACGGATCGCGCGCAATTCGGGCGCCCCGGACGCCAGCGTGTTGCCGTCACCGCTGCGCCGCAGCGCGACGATGCGCATTTTCGCCTCAGCCGGCATGGCGCCGCCCAGCACGGCCGTTCCCCACGGGTCTCGGGCCCGATGTCCCGAACCCACCGCCTCGACCACGGTGGTGACGCGATCGAGCGTCGCCGTCAGATCGAGCCCCGTCGCCGTGCCCTCGCGCTGCGCGCGCAGGGCGTCGCCGAGCAGATCGCTGACTCCTACCAGACTTTGGTCGCGAGCCAGCTCGGCAAGGAAGGGCTGCACCTGGGCGAGCCGATCGGCCAGATCCTCGAGCTGTTCGGGTTCGAGGAAGAGCAACCCGTTCTGGGCGAAGAACGGCCCCCCGCCGGGGACGTCGATCTCCGCGAAGAGTTCCGTGCGTGGCGCGAGCCGGGCGGCGAGATCGTCCGCCGCCCGCGCCGCCGCGATCGGACTCTCGGCGTCGATGACGACCAGGATCCCGTCGGCGAGCGTATGGAACGTCCGTGCGAGTTCCTGCTGCTGGAGCTGGAAAGGCAGCTCCGCGGCGATCAGGTCGCGGGGATCGGGATTGATTCCGAGATTCCGCGCCGCATACGCCCCGAGCAATGCCGTGAGTACGCCGATCAGCGTGAGGATGATTCGCGGCCGTCGCGTCACCCCGCCGACCCAGGCCGCACAGAGCCGGTCCACCTGCGCGTCGAACCCTGGCTTCACGCGGCGACGTCCCCCGGGCGCACGTGCTCCCGGCGCCGAGGCTCCCTGCCGATGACGGACGCTCCCTCCATGATGCGCGTCGAGGGACAACACACCCGCACGCAACGCGCGACCGCAGACCGCCAGGCAATCGACACCGGGCGCGGAGCCCTGCGGCAGCCGCTCGCGACCCCGCCCTGTGCTCGGGCCCGGCCGCCAGCGGCAATCGGATTTCGCCTACTGGGCCTGGAACTCGTCCGGCGCGGCTTTCTTGATGACGACCATCTCGGCCTCGTGGCAGCCAGCGGGGCTCGTGAACTGAACCTTGACCGAAGCCGTGGTCTGCAGGGCCGAAGCGACACCGGTCGGCAGTTGGTTGTCCGCATCGTTGGCGGCCTTGAGCTGGATCTGGGTCTTGCCGGTCGCCCCACCCATCAGCTTGAGCTGGGTCACGCCGTCGGCGGCACCCCCCTTGTCCCCGTAGAGCAGGCCCTTGCCGCCGCCGATTTCCTTCCAGCACGGCTTGCCGTCACAGGTTTCACCACCAGTGGCGTCAATATCCACCGAGGCAACGAGCGCGTCGGTGCCGTTGTAGATGCAAAGTGCGTAGTCCGGGCCGGGGACCGAGGGATTGCCGAACGAGACGATGGTCGGCCCCTTGAGCATCTTGGCCTGGATACTCTCCTTGCCAGCAGTCTTCTCGCTGATCTTGAGCTGTGCCTTCTCGAAGCCAGTCTCACACCCGACCTCGGGGGCAACGGCACACGCGCCGATGAGCCGCTTCGGCGTGATCATCTCGAAGAGGAAGAGATCGCCCGTGTCGGCGCCAATCAACGCATCGAGATCGCCGTCGCCGTCGATGTCGCCAAAGCAGGGCGCCGAGTACTTGCCGACGTCCTGCATCCCGAATCGGTTGGTGAGCTGATCGGTGAAGAGCGGCGTGCTCGCCGTGCCAATGTTCTCGAAGAAGACAGCATTGCCATCGAGGTCGCCCGAAAAGGCATCGAGGTCACCGTCGTGATCGACGTCATCGAAGGTGGGCGCACCGCTGCCTGCTGCAACCCGCTGCAACCCGAAGGGATTGGTCTCCGGGGAGCCGAAGGCCGGGGTGGATGCAGTGCCGTTGTTCTCGAAGAACACCACGTCGCCAGCAAGATTTCCGACCAGCATGTCGAGATCGCCGTCGCCGTCGATATCGCCGAGCGCAGGCAGCGCGTAGGTATCGACCCCGAGGCCGGTCAGCCCGAAGGGGTTGGTCTGTGGCGCGCCGAAAGCCGGCACTGACGCCGACCCGCTGTTCCCCTGGTAGACGAGATCCCCGGAGCGCACGCCGACGAACATATCGAGATCGCCATCGTCATCGATGTCGCCGAGCGCCGGGCCATGGAAGGTGCCGACGGAGACCAGCCCGAAGGGGTTCGTCTGCGCGGCGCCAAAGGCCGGCACCGAGGCCGAGCCCTGGTTCTCCATGAACATCGTCTTGCCGTAGGCCACGCCACCACCGGCGTCGTTGGCCCCGACGCCAACGAAGAGGTCGAGGTCGCCATCACCGTCGATGTCGGCGAAGGACGGCGAGGCGTAGGTGCCGCTATTCGAGATGCCGTGGGGATTGAGCTGCGGCGGATCGAACTCCGGTGCCGCCGCGAACGAGGGCCCCGCGACCGCGACGCCCGCCAGAAATGCCGCAACCACAAGCCAACGGCGGACACGCTGCCGGGCGCGCGCCGTCCGGCGATAGGCGCCGCGCGTCACCCGGAGCCGGGCGCCCTCGCGCCGGGCGGCCTGCAGCAGCACGCGGGCAAGACCACGCCGCTCACGTGTCGAGAGGCGGGAGATCTGAGCGTTGGAGAGGTCCGCGATGTGGTCGGCTGTCATGGCAAGCTCCCTCGATGAGTGGGTCATGCCGGGCTCGAAGCACGAACCCGTCGCAGGGGGAGTATCACTGCCGCCGCGGGTCGGGATAGCCAGCTTGTCTCAACATCCGGGAGAGGTGCAAGAAACCTCTCCGCTACCAGACCATTCCGGGGGGAATGTCCTCTCGCGGGGCGATCTGGCGTGGGCGCCCGAGCCCGCGCCAGCCACCCCCGCGGCTGGCGCAGGCTCAGGCGTGCGCCGGGAGCGAGGCCGGCCGGTACGGCTGCACCGCGGCGATCGCAAAAGCAGCGACAACATTGCCTGCGGCGAAGAGGGCGAACGCCGGAATGTAGGTCCCAAGACTGTCGAAGCTCACAGCCGCGAGGATCGCGCCCAGCACGCCGCCGGGCACCTGGAAGAGCATCGCCGCGCCGAGGAAAGTGCCGACATTCTTCGTGCCGAAGCACTCGCCGACGACGAGACCGAAGAGAGTCTGAACACCGACCACTCCGAGGCCCTGCAAGACGATGAAAAGCTGCAGGACACCCGGACGGGCGATTCCCTGCAGACAGAGTGCTGCGACCGCGGTGAGGCCAAGTGCCGCCACCATCACCTTGCGGGGATCGTAGCGGTCCCCCAGCCATCCGAACCCGAGGCGACCGACGATACCGAGCCCGATCAAGATCCCGAAGGCCGACGCCGCCTTCTCGGGCGAGAAGCCGACGTCGGTGGCAAACGCGACGAAGTGCACGGTGACCGCCGAAAAGTAGAAAATGTGCAGGAACATCGCGGCCGCGAGCAGCCGGAAGGTGGCGCTGCGGAATCCATCCCGGAACGCAATTGGCTCTCCGACCAGAGTCGCTTCATCGCCGCCGCCAGACTCCGTCGGCCGCGCCGGATCCCGCACCAACATCAGGATCAGCGGAACCAGCACGAGCCAGGCGAACCACGACAGAGCCTCAAAGGCCGAGCGCCACCCCCGCGTCAGTGTGATCCAGGTCACGACGGGCGGGATCAGAAAGCCGCCGACACTGTGGCCGAGCCCGACCACACCGAGGCCGAAACCGCGATCGGTATCGAACCAGCGCGAGATCAGCGCGGTCGTCGGCACGCCACCCAGACAACCGACGCCAAGGCCCATCAGGGCGGTGATCAAGTAGAAATGCGCCAGCCCCTGCATCCGGCTGAAGAGGTACAGCGCGGCGCCGAGACAGACCGCGCCCACGGCGAGCACCGAGCGCCCGCGGCCACGGTCGGCGAGCATGCCCGCCGCCGGCACGGACGCCATCATCACCAGGCTGACGAAGAGCCCCGAGAGCGCGAACTGGGTCCGGGTCCAGCCAAACTCTGCAACCACCGGTTTCAGCATCGGCGTGAATATGTAGGTGCCGATCGCCTCGCCGACGAGGCAGCCAAAGCACGCGGCCGCGACCCACCAGGCAGCCTTGTTGGATGCCGGACCCGCCGGGTTCGCCGCGCCCGAGATCTCCCCCGCCACCGCCCCCCTATGGCGCATCCGGGGGCCCTGTCACAACCGGCCACCCCGCATCGCGTCGCGGGGCCGTGCCCGCCGAGCCTCAGCCGCAGGCCAACTCGACCTGCACGCCAACGTGATCGGAGGCCCAGCAGATCGCCGCGGGCTCCGGGCCGCAAGTGGCGGCAAAGGGATTGGCGACGTCGGCAAAAAGCCGCGTTCCGCGCAGGCCGCCCGCGCCGTGGGGCGGCACGACCCGACCCGCGCAGCCGGCCCCGGCCTCCCCCGGCACGACGAATGCGAAGTCAATGCGCTCGTTCTCGTTGTAGGCGGGCGACTCGAGCGCCGTGAGTTCCTCGTCCTCGCGGCCCGCGGTGCAGCCGATGCCGGAAGCCGGATCGCATTCGGGGTTGCCGGCGCTCAGAGACGCATCCATGAAACCCCGGCCAACGAACTGATCGTAGACGAAACTCCCCGCCGGATCGTTGAAGTCCCCCAGCACCAGCGCCGGGTTCGGGCCCTGGTGGCGCTCGCCGACCCAGTTCGCGACCTGGACGCTCTGGCATTGACGGACGTTGGCCGCCCCGGCGGCCAGGCACTCGGGCGGGCAATCGGCAGCGCAGGCCCGGCCCGCGCCGTCGGAGCTCGAGGCGAGATGCGTCGAGAAGACGTCCAGCGGTCCGCTCGAATGCTCGAGCTGCACCAGCAGGACCTTGCGGAAATTGATGTAGAGACGCCGCTGCTCGACCGCACGTATCGGCAACGAAGTGAGGACGATCTCATCGTCCAGCGTCGTTTCGATCGGGCCGGCGACGATCTCGTAGGGGCGCGGGCAGACGGTCGCGCTCCGCTCTTCGAGCAGCGCGCGCGTCTCGCGGGTGCCCTCCTGCAGTGCGATCACCTCCGGGCAACCGCGCTCGCGCACGATATCCCAGAAGAGATCGACTCGGTCCGCGAGCCGGCAGCGGTCCGTCTCGCGAGGGCAGAAGATGCCGTGGAGTAGATTATAGCTGACCGCGGTCACAGGCGGCGGGCCGCTGCTGACGCTGCCGCAGGCCGCCACCACCAGCGCCAGCAGGGCGGCGAGAAGACCGAGAGGCGACCGCGACCGCCACCCCCTACCGTGCCCGCCCGGACCGACTTCGACCACCGATCCACGTCCCTGCCGAGGCCGCGCTGGGTTCATCACCCTAGCTTGCCCGAGATCGAATCCGCCGTCTATCCGTTGGGCCACGGCTCGGCCCGCGCGCTCATTCGCACCCGCCCGGCAGCGCCGTGATCCAGTCGCGGATCAGGGCGACCCCGGCCGCGTGCACCAGCGTCCGACCCAGCTCCGGCATGGCGATTCCCGCCTCCGTCGATTCCATGCGGTACGCAAGGATCGAGAGATCCGGGCGCCCCGGCACGACATCGTACTTCAGGCCACCGCTGCCCCGTCCCGCCGAGACCGGCGTCTTGCAGATCCCGAGCGCGTTCCGCTCGGTCTCGTGCACAGAAAGGAAGAGCCCGCTCGGCCGCGCGAGACCGTCGGCGTTGTGACAGCTCGCGCAGTTCACGTCGAGGTAGGCGCGCGCCCGCTCCTCGAGCGAACCCGTCGCGGGATCGTCGAACATCACTGCGGGCGGCCGTGCTGCCGCGTCGGGCAAGCCGGTGAGGATTCCGAGTTCACTCCAGTTGTCAAGCTGGTTTAGGGCTCCGTCGGGATAGGCGAAGCTCTTGTTCAAGTTGCGCGCCTTGGGCCCGAGCGGCCCTGTCACGCCGGTCTCCCCGTGACAGGCCTTGCACTGATTGACGTTTGGGACGTGGAAGGCGATTGCGCGCTCGACCCCGTCCGCATCGATCCACGTGACGGGCACGTCGGCGCCGACGGTGGTCAGCACCGCCTCGGTCTGCTCGTCGTTCCAGAGATACGTGTAGCCCACCCAGCGATCCGCGCGGCGGACGAGGAGTCGGGTCTCGATCAGGCGCTCTCCGCGGTCCGGCACACGCGCGTCGATCGGATAAGCGAAGGTTTTGATCAGCGCCGTTCCGACCGGGAAGTCAAAGGTCTCGGTGTCGTGGTACGCCGCCGCCGTGCCCGCCGGCAGGAAGACGAAGCGCTGCTTCAGCGCCTCGTCCGAAAAGAGGGGCGTGGCGACGTCGAAGGGCACCACGCCCGCATTGGGCCACTGCGACGGACCCGTGCCGACAAGGAATCGATGGCTCGAGAGCAACTGGCAAGCGAGGCCCGTCGCATCCAGCCAGGGCCCATTGCCCGCAGGTGGCGTGCAGCGGGTCTCCCGAAGCTCATTGCCGACGGGCTCCGTCACGGTCGCCGGTAGCGAGTCCCCGTTGGCGACCGCTGCCAGTTCGATGTCCGCCCCGGGAACCACCACGGGATCGAGCCGCGGCAACGTGCACCGGGCATTCGCGGGATCGAGCGTCGCGGCCGTGAAACCGTGCGCGATATCGAGATCGAGCACGCTCGCCTCGTCCTCGGCGACACAGGTCCGCAGTCCTGCCGGCAGCGCTCCCGCCACGAGCTTCGCCGAATCGACGTCGCCGTCGATGATGATCTGCGGCAGCGGGCCCTCGCCCACCACCGGCGCCACGCCGCGGATCAGTTCGGCGGTGGCGGCGTCGGGGTTGGTGCCCCCGCCGATGAAGGTGTTGTCGCTGACAAAGATACCTTCGCTGAAAGGATCGTAGACCGGGTCGTCCGGCCGCTGGATTCCGGCGACGACGGCCGCGGTGTTGAAGCTCAGCACCAGCACGCCGACCGTGCCATTGTCACGCAGCTCGTTGGCGAAGACCTCGACCCCGTCGTTCGCCATGATCATGACGCCGGTACCCGCCGGGACCGAACCCACGATATTGCCTGGTGCCGCGAAATTCGCCGTGTCGTTGGCGAAAATCCGATTGGCAAAAATCCGCGTCGTGTTGCCGTTCTGCACCGGCAGCCCGGGCAGGTTGAACACCAGCACTCCACCGGTGTTGCGCGTCACGGTGTTGTCGTAGACGTCGGCGCCAGTCGAGTTCTCGATCTCGATCCCGGCGACGTTCTCGGTGACCGTATTGCGGCGCACGACGATGTTGCGCGACTGGCCGACGTAGATGCCGGCATCCGAGGCGCCGCGCACGACGCTGTCCTCTATCAGGACGTCGCTGCACTGGACGGGATAGAGCCCGTAAGCGCCGTTGTCGGTCGCGGGACCGCGCGTCCACTCAGCGCGTACTCGACTGAGACGCACGCCATCCACCCCAAGCAGGCGGATCAGATCGCCGGGGCCGTCTTCGAGAGCGAGGTCGGCCATGGTGAAATGGTCGGCCGTGACCAGCAGCCCTTCGCCACCGTCGGCCTGCGCGGCGAAGGAGAGGATCGTGCGCTCCATCCCCTCGCCGCGCAGGGTCACATCGGGCACGTCAAGAAGAAGCTGACCGTCGACGTGATAGGTGCCGGCCTTGAGGAAGAGAACATCGCCCGGCCGGGCATCGATCAGGGCCGCAAGCAGATTCTCCCGATCGCGCGGGCCCGGCTCCAGGACGATGCAGCGGCCCTCGCCCCCGCCGCAACGCGAGGCCGGCAGCGCGGTTGCGCGTGGCGACGCGACGTTGCCGCAGGCCACCAATGCCGCCCCCAGAGCGAGGGCCCCGCTCCATCTCCACCCGAACCCTGCGTCGCGAGCCATATCGAAACCCTCCGCGGCTCGACGTAGCGAATTTTTCCAGGTCGCAAGAGAACCCTCTCGCTGGGGACGAGCGGGCGTGTCGTTTGCCCGTTGCAGGAGCTTCGCGCGTCGTGCCGGCTACTCGATATATCCGAGCGCGCGCAATCGGTCACGGGTAGCGTCGTCCATTTTCACTTCGCCGGCACTCGCAACCGCTTCACTCGCAGCTTCCTTGGTGATCTCGTCGATGCCCAGGTCGAGCTCGGCGACGCGAGCCGCCTCCGCATCTGCGAGGTTCCTGGTCTCGCCTGGATCGACCCCGAGGTCGAAGAGTTCGATCTCGGGCAGGCCGCGTGGATTGCCGGGATTGGCGCGGATACTCTTCCAGCTCCCGCGACGAGCAGCCGTGAGCACGTTGCCCTCGTGGTCCTCCTCCGCAAACGCCGTGCGCTCGGCGGGGATGCCGCGCCGCAGGTCGACGCCCTGCCACTCCGCCGGCAACGCAACACCCGTTGCCGCGAGAATCGTCGGAGCCACGTCGAGCTGACGCGCCACGCCCGCCGGACGAGCGTCCAAGGCCGTGCCCGCCGGCCACTTCACCACCAGCGGTACGCCGATCTGCTCGTCGTAGAGGGTCGTCCCGTGCCACCAGCCTCCGTGCTCGAAGAACTCCTCGCCGTGATCTGCGGTCAGCACGATCAGCGTGTCGTCATAGATTCCGAGCTCACGCAGCTTCGCGACGAGAGCACCAACGCTCTCGTCCATGTGCTTCACCTCGCCGGCGTAGAGTTCGCGCATCCTTGGCGCCAACTCCGGAGGCGGGTTCGGCATCTCGACGCGCGCGATCGCCTCGCCGTCGTAGGGATGGGCGAAGTAGGGATCGTGCGGGTCCATGTAGTGCGCCAGCACGAAGAAACGGTCCCTGGCGTGACGCTCGAGCCAGGGCAGAAGGTGGCCGTTCACCGTCCGCGAGTCTTGGTAGTACTGCTCGACCCAGCGTTTCTTGTTGAGGGAGAACCAGACCTTGCGCACGATCGAGTAGAGCACGAGCTTGGAGGAGGACTCCGCGGCGCCGAAGAGATAATCGGGCGCCAGGTAGGTGTACTCGCCGAAGCCCTGCTGGAAATTGAACGAAGGCGCCAGGTTGACGTTCGAGACGAACCCGGCCGTGGTATAGCCCGCGCCCGAGATCTCGTCGGCGAGCGTCTTCACGTCCGGCAGCAACGAGGGCTTGCTCATCGCGCCGTGGGATGAAGCGTAGAGCGAGGTCAGAATGGTCGCGACCGAGGGCTTGGTCCACGACGCCTGCCCCGAGGCCTCGTAGGTGCTGCCCTCGCGCGCCAGCGCGTCGATGCTCGGCGAGAGCCCGCGCCGATCGCCGTACACACCGAGGTGATCGCCGCGCAGGGTATCGACGATGACCAGCACCACATTCGGCCGTGACCGCAACGCCTCGGGAATCGCCGCGCGGACATCCGCCGGCGGCGGCACGACTGGCGCCAGCACGGCCGCCGCGATGGCCCCGGCAGCGACCACGCCAAGCCACAGACCAGCACCAGCCGCGAGCCGGCGGATCCGCCCGCTCAGACGCACGGCGGGGGCGAGCGGTGCGCGCCAGACGCGCGCCACCACACAGCCGAGAAGCACGGCCACAATCAGTCCGCCGAGCGCCACGCCGCCGAGGACGGGCAGCGGCGGCCGCTGCTCGAGATAGACGTCGCGCTGCACACGGAAGAGCGCCACCGCGAGGCCGAGCGGCAGCAGCCCGGCCACGAAAGCCAGTGCCGCGCCCCAGCGGTCGCGCACGTGCGCCGAGAGCGGCAGCAGGCCGAAACCCGCCCCGGCAGCGGCCCCGATCAAGGCGCAGATCAAGCCGTAGAGCAGGGGTCCATACCAAAGAATCTGGACGTCCTCGCCCGCCCCGGCGGACGCCACCACCAGCACTGCCTCGCCGATCCCGAGCAGTGCGCCCGCGAGCAGACCTGCGCCGAGACCGAGCAGCCCGCCGGCGAGCACGCGCGCCACGATTCCCTCGACCGGCTGACCACCCTCGGCGGCGGCCACCGCGCCGGTGAGGCCAAAATCCCGCGCGGCGCGCGCCGCGTCGGCGTAATCGACCTGCCGACCGCCAACACGACACCAGGCCGGCGTGTAGTCATCGCGTCGCACCCACCACACGATGCCACCGAAGAGCGTCAATCCCTCCGCCGCCCAGAAGCCGAGCGCCGCCGAGACGATGGCTTCGGCCGGGCCCATCAAATGGCTCAGCAGATAGTACTGCGCCATCTCGCGGATACCCTCTCCGGCGATCGTGAACGGGCTCAGCACGGTCGCGAAGATCTGGATTGTCGAGCCGAAGGTCACCTGCCAGAAGCTCGCCTGTTCGGCAGTGACGCCGATCGCGAGCGCGGTGAAGAAGTACATCGCCGCCGTGGTGAAATGGACCACGAACGAGAGCCCCCCCGCCGCGAGCAGAGTCGCACTGCGCCCGCCGTACGCCGTGATCGCGGCAGCCAGCCGCCGCAGGAAGCCGGCATAGGGCCCCACCGGGAAACGCTCGACCGCCCAGTCGATGAGTCGTGGACCGGGCCAACCGAAAATCGCGAAGATGACCACCAGCGGCAGCAAGGCGATGGGCACTGTCAGAGCAATTATTTGGCCGGCGCGTTCGCCGAAGATGCTGACCCCCAGCGGCAGCGCCACCAGATAGGTGAGGAAGATGCCGGCGAAGCCCAGCACCTTCTCGACCAGCGTCGCGCCCGAGGCTTCGACCGAACGCCCCGAGAAGCGCGCCGCGTCGTAGAGCTTGTAGCCGTCGAGCCCGATGGTCGAAGGCAGGAAGGTGCCGAGGAAGCGCCCGATCAGGAACGAGCCGGCGACGTGCCGGAAGGGCAACTCGATGCCCTGCCCGTACAACAGCAGTGACCAGCGCCACATGCTGGCGGCGATGCCGATCAACTTGATGCCAGTGGCCAGGAAGACGAAGCGGATGAAGGTGCCAAGGCCGATCTCGGGCAGGAAGGCACGGATGACCTCGAAGGTGGTGCGCGACTGGCCGGCCTCATCGGTCACCCGGTGGCCGAGCAGGAGGTAGAACGCGCCGACCGTGAGGCCGGCCTTGATCAGGAAGCGCAGGGCGGAGCGAAGGGAACCACTGGCGGCCGGGGACGGACGGGCTGGATCTGCCATTTGAACGAGAACCTCGCCCAGGCAACCGAGGGTGCCCGGGAGTCAGAATGGGGAACAAGGCGCGCCGCGACCGCAGGGCCAACGCGGGCCCTTCAAGGTATCGGCGCGCATCGGAACGGGCAATACGCCGAACCTGCGCCCGGCCCCGCCGCGCGCACCTCGGGCCGGCAAGGGAACGCTAGTCCGCGGGGATCGGAGAGCTGGCGGACAGCGACACCCCCGAGGTGGCAAGGGGCGCCAGAGCGCTGTGATCGGAGACGAAGCGGGTCCCCGGCTCATCCCGCAAGCGACGGCACTCCTCCTCCTCCGATTCTGTTCTGACGCTGAACCGGTCGCTACTCCGTGGCATCGGAGCGCTGCGGACGCAGTGTGATCTCCCGGCGGAGGTGGCCGACTCAGCGTCCCGCGCGCGAGGGCAACTCGACCTCGGCCACGGCCTGAGCGGTCACCTGACCGCGGTGGTTCTCGGTCCAGAGATCGAGCTTCGCGAGCTTGCGGCCGTCGCGCTCGAGGGTCTCGACCACCTTGCCCGTGGCCCAGGTCACATCACCCAGATAATTGAAGCGCTTGTAGCGCGCCTCGACCGAGGCCAGGTGAGCGTTGTCGCCCATCCAGTTGGTCGCGGCGTGGCACATCCACGCAAGCCGCTCGAGCCCAAGGTCATAGGCGCCGGCCAAGCCGAGCGTCTCCTGCGTGAAGCGGTTGTCCCAGTGCACGCGCTGCGGCGGCTCGGGCACGCCCTGCTCGTTCGGCACCATGAGCATCGGATGGTTGCGCCAGGCCTTCGCCGCCACGTTGTTGCCAATCAGGTACATGCCGAAGCACGACTCGAAGGCGATCTCGGCAGTCCCGGTGAGCGGCCCCTTGATGACCCGGCCGAGACTCTCGCCCACCCGCACATCCTCGAAGAAACGCTCGCGAGTGCGCTCCTCGCGCTCATATTCGGCCATGAAGTCGGCGACCTGCTCGGGCGTCCAGCTCGCAAGCGTGTCCTGCTCCTTATACTTGCTAGTATCGCGCGTCTTGTTGCGGTCGGCGCGCATGTAGGTGTCGGAGCGCTTGCCGAGATACTCGCCCTCGAGCGTGTGATAGACGGCCTCGTAGGTCTGATAGACAGTGCGGCCGTCGGTGAAGCGACTCTCCTTCTCGACGACGTCCTTCAAATAGGAGCGCGAGGTGATGCGATCACCGGCCATGACCGGACGCGCCCATTCGTAGTTCGAGCCCGACCAGATTGAGTGCACCCCGGGCAGCCCCTCGGGCAAGCCCGCCGAACCCGGCGCGCTCAGGGTGTCGAAGCAGCGCAGCACGATTCCCGGGCAGACCTGCCGGCCCCAGCGCGTGCGCCGGGCGTACTCGGGATCGGTGTAGAGCGGGCTCAGGTCGCCGACCGCGTGGGCCAGGTGCCAGCAGGTGTCGCGGTTGACCTCGGTCCGCCAGGGTTGGCGGCCCTCGAAGCCCTGCCCGATCCGTTGGCGCAGCTTCTCGATGCCCTCGTCGCTGATCCGGCCATGCTCGTATGCCATCGTCCCTGCCCTCCCGCTTGGACTCCCAACTTCCGAATCACGATTCGTTAACTCGAAACACGATTCGCTGCCAGCGGGGATCGAAATGGCATCCCCGACTCGTTAGGTAGGAATGGCCCGGGGCATCCCCGGCACGGAGGTCTCAACCATGGCACAGGAGTGGATCGAACTGACGCGCGACTGCGAGGCCGTGCTGGTGCCGGCGGGAACCACGGTGCTCCTGCGCGGCGGCACGCGCGCGGTGGTCACCCAGGCCCTCGGCGGGTCGTACACCTTGCACGTCCCCGACTACGGCGGGTTGGTGCGGATCTCGGATCGCGATGCCGATGCCGTCGGGTTGGAGCCACCGGTCGAAGCGGCCCACCCGGTCGCGCCCGCAGAGGGCGATCTCGATCCCGGCACCCTGGAGACGCTGGTCTGGCAGCAACTGCGTAGCTGCTACGACCCCGAGATCCCGGTCACTATCGTCGACCTCGGGCTGGTCTACGACATGACGATCTCGCCGGCCGGCACCGAACATCACCGGGTCGACATCAAGATGACGCTCACCGCACCGGGCTGTGGCATGGGCGCCTCGATCGCCGCCGATGCGCGCCACAAGATTCTCTCGCTGCCGAACATCGAAGAAGCCGATGTCGAGTTGGTCTGGCAGCCGCAGTGGAATCCCAACATGATCTCACCCGCCGGACGCGCCAAGCTCGGGATGGACTGAAGTCGGGATCGGCCTTATGCGGCCCTCGGGCCGATGGTCGATCACCTTCTCACGCGCAAACGGCCGGCCGCCGATCGTCAGCTCGATGGCAAACGGCAGCTCGACACCATCCACCGGACGGAAGTCGGTAAAGCGCGCCACGAGGGGCCCGCTGCCGACCGTCGGCAGACGGATCGGACCGCGCGCCTCGACGACCCGGCCGCGTGCGTCGCGCGCGATCTCCCAGCTCTCCCCCACGGCGAAGACCAGTCGCTCACGGCGCGAACCGCTCGACCGCTCGCGCCGAACACTCGCGGGCAGGGGCAGCAAGCCGGCATAGGAGGCCATGAGGAAGCGCGCCACCGAGAGAGCCTCGGCCGGAGTCTCGTCACGCGCAAGTTCCGCGCCGCCGAGACGATACGAGGCGGCACGACCGTCGAAGGCGAGCGTCTGCTCCTCGCCGGCGGTCGCAAGGCTCCAGACGAACGCCCCGCCCGGCGCGACTTCGAGCCGCCACTCCCAGGAGCCCGGCCAACCGAAGGAGACCTCGGCCGTGGAGCGCCGTACGATCCGGGCCGCACTCGCACTGTCCTCGGCGCGGCGCGGCGCAGCGCAGGCCGCGAGGCCAGCGAGGCTCAGCGCCATCGCCAGCGCGACCAGCGCTACGGCGCGGCGGTCGTGGCCCTGCTGCTCGCCGGCGCGCGTGGTGAACCCGCCTCGCCCCCCGCTCAGCGCGACGGCGCGGCGATCGCGGCCCTGCTGCTGGGGCTGCTCATGCTGGCGCGGGCGTCTGCGGCGGCCACCACCACCGCACCCGCGCCACGTCCCGACGTGCGCGATTTCCACGAGACGGTCGCTGGCGGCTGGGTCACCATAGACCTCGAGATCCCGAGCGGCTTCCCACCGCCCCGCCCCGTGGTCATCTCGCCGATCATCGAGAGCCGCCTCCTGCTCGAGCGCGGTATCGGTGTCGCCCGCTTCCGGACGCACTGGGAGACGCTGCTGCCGCTGCGCGCGCGCGCCGCGGGTGCAGCCGACGCGGCCCGGGACGTCCCACCCAAAGATGACGAGGCCGTCGGCGAATGGCTCCTGCGCGCGCCGCGACCGGGCATCGTCGGCAAGGGCTGGTTCGGCTTCATCACCCAGGACGCCGAGCACTCGCTGCCGCGTGTCCTCGACGTCCTCGCCCGCAACCCCTTCGTCGATGCCGAGCGGATTTCGATTGCCGGCAGCTCGACCAGCGGCTTCATCGCTCTGCAGGCGATGGTGCGCGACCGCGGGCTCGGCTCGGCCGTCGTGCAGGTCGCCTGCGGCGACTATTTCCGCTTTCTGCGCTCGTCGCGGCTCGCATTCGCCGACGACCCGCGCTGGACGGGCGACGACACCCTGCCCCTCGATCCGGACTACGCCGCCGAACTCGCGCGCATCGAGCCCGTGCGGGCCGCAGAGAGCCTGCCGCCGCGACCACTGCTCCTCATGACCGGAGCCCGCGACCGGGCGATCCCACGGGCCTGCGTCGAGCACACGGCGGCTGCGTTGCGTGCCGCCTACGCCGCCGCCGACGCCACCGACCGCTTCGAGTGGATCGAGTTCCCCGACGACGACCATTCGCTGGCGGAGGAGCGCATCGACCGGGCACTCGAATTCTGGGATCACTGGCTGCTCGACGGTGAATCGCTACGGCCCGCGCTCAGGCGCTGGAATCGAGCTCCATGAGCTGGCGCGTGGCGCGTTTGAGAAACTCGACCAGCACCGGACGCGCCGCCGGATCGAGCGGATCGACGCCGCTCAAGCGCCGCATCAGGGCCCGCGACGCGAAGGGCCCAAAGATGAGGTGATAGAGGGCAAGTACCGCGAAGGGCACCTCACGCTCGTCCCAGCCCAGGCCCCAGGTCGCCGAGGCCACGGTCGCCCGGCCCTCGGCGAAGATCGGTTCGAGCCATTTCGTGGCCAGCCGGTCGAAGATCTCATCGTCGTCAAGCACCTCGCGCTGCAGCAGTTTGGGCAAGTGGGGGCGCGCGCAGAGATGGTCGAGCAAGGCCACCAGAAAGCGATCACCGGCGGGCTCGGATTCAACCCCTCGCGCCGCCTCGGCGATGATTCTCTGAATCGGCGCCAGGCCGCCCTCGAGCACCGCCTCGTAGAGCGCCTGCTTGCTCGGAAAATGGTTGTAGAGACTCGCCTGGTTGAGACCGACACCGGCGGCGATATCGCGCACCGAGACCGCAGCAAAGCCGCGTTCCGCAAAGAGCGTCTCCGCCACCTCGAGGATACGCTCGCGGGTCGAGACGGCCTCGGGCTCGGGCGGCGGAGCGGAGTTCTCAAGTGGATTGCTCATGGCCCTCACGCAGCGGGTCGGCGCACGAGCATCTATCCCCCGCGGCGGCGACAGCGGCAAGCGACCGGCCGGCCGCCTGCACGGCGAGCGATCGGCGAGAGCCGCACCCGGTAGCCGCAAGCGGCCAGACTACTCCCGACACGCCGGCCATCGGGCGCTTCGACGGGTCGCGCACCCGTGCTAGCCAGAGCCGGCGGTGGCGAGGCAACGACGATCGGGCCCCGCGCTCATGCTCTTGCTGGCGATCCTCACCGCCACCGCCACCGCCGCGGACGCCGCTGCGGATCGCGCCGGGTCCGTCATCACGGCCGAGGACATGCGCGCTCGCCATCCGCACGACCGCTCACGCCCGGCCACCGTCGCCGAAATCGCTCGCACGAAGCAGACCTCGAGCAACTTCTGGCAGATGACCGGAGGCATGGCCGGCCACCTGCACCGGCACCACGAGGAGATCATCATCGTCCTTGATGGACATGCGCGGATTCGCGTGGGCGAGGCCCGGACCCTTGCCGGCCCCGGAGACGTGCTCGTCGTCCCGGCCGGTACGCCGCACTCAGCGCGCGTCGAAGGGGCAGAGATCTTCCAGGGGATTTCGGTGTTCACGCCCCCCTACGACCCGGCCGACCGCGTCGCGGTCGAGGAGCCCGCGCCATGAGTTCCCCCGATTCCAACCCGACCGCTCTCGGCGCGATGGATCTCGCCGAGATCACGCGGCACGGCCTCTCGAGGTCTGAGATCGAACGCCAGAGAGCCCTGCTCGCAACGCCGCCGCCGCCTGCCGAACTGGTGCGGGCCTGCACGCCGGGCGACGGCATTCACGCAACCACGGCGGCCGAAGACGAAGCCGCCGACAGCGCGTGGGCCGCTGCGGCAGCGGCCGGGCGCCTGCTCTCTTTCGTGCCGGCCTCGGGGGCTGCGAGCCGGATGTTTCAGAGCCTCACCGTGGCGCGCGGCATTGGCGACGGTTCACGCGCAGCACTCGAAGCGGCGGCCCGGGACGGCGACGCGGACGCGCAGTCCTGCCTCGCCACACTCGAGCGCGTGCGCGAGTTGGCGCTCGCCGAGGCTCTCGCCACCGTGCTCGCCAGCCGAAATTCGAATCTCGACGACTGCCTCGCCGCCGGGCACTGCGGCGATCTGCTGGCGGCCCTGCTCGACGCGAGCGGACTCGACGCGGCCGCTCGCCCCAAGGGACTGCTGCCCTTCCACCGTACCCCGGCCGGCCCCCGCTCGGCCTTTGTCGAACACCTGCTGGAGGCGTCAGATCTGGTCGCCGACGAGTCGCGCCAGGTCCGGCTCCACTTCACGATCACCGAAACCTATCGCGCCGACTTCGAGGCCGAGCTGACGCGTGCACGCGCGGCCTTCGAGGCTGTACGCGGGGTTCGGTTCGCGGTTGGGTTCTCGACCCAGAGCCCGTCAACCGACACGATCGCGCTCGCCGGCGACGGGTCGCTGTGTCGCGACAGCGAAGGGCGCGTGCTCTTCCGCCCCGGTGGGCACGGCGCGCTGCTTGGTAATTTGGAAGCGACCAGGGGTGACCTGGTGTTGATCAAGAATATCGACAACGTCGCGCCGGAGAGGCATCGCGTGAACGCGGTCGCCTCGCGGCGGCGGCTCACGGGCCTCACCGCACTGCTCGCCGACGAGGCCCATGCCTTGGCACGACGGCTCGAGGATCGCGACGACGCGGCAGCACCGAGCAGTGCGCAGCGCTGGCTCGAGCGCTGGGCGCCAGGATCCGTCGTAGCGCCGGCGCTCGGGTCCAGCGCAGACGTCACGACCCAACGGGCCGCACTCCTGCGCGCGATCGCTCGCCCGCTGCGGGTCTGCGGCATGGTGCGCAACACCGGCGACCCCGGCGGTGGCCCCTTCTGGGTCCGCGATGCTGCGGGCAACGTCAGGCCACAAATTGTCGAGACGGCCCAGATCGCCCAGGACTCGCCCGAACAACTCGCGATCCTCCGCCGCTCGACTCATTTCAACCCCACCGACATGGTGTGTGCACTCGGCGACCACCACGGCCGGCCACACGCGCTGGCGGACTTCGTCGATCCGCTCGCGGCTTTCGTCACCACCAAATCCAACGCCGGTCGGACGCTGCGCGCGCTCGAGCACCCCGGCCTCTGGAACGGCGCGATGGCCGGCTGGCTCAGCGTCTTCGTCGAAATCCCGCGCGACGTCTTCCAGCCGGTGAAGACGCTGGCCGATCTGCTCTCCGACCCACATCGGTAAGCGCCCGCCCTTCCCGAAGGAGCCCGGCCCAAGTCCGATCAGGAGCGGTCGTAATCGCTGCGCACAAGACGGGCTCGGATGTCACCTCGCGGAAGAGCCCGACCCGCGTCCGATCAGGAGCAAAGCCAACACGCACAACACGGGCACGGCGACATGGAGTTCCTCGCCCCGGCAGGGACCCCGCAGATCGCGGTCCACGACGTGGCGCGCGGGCCTTGCAACCCCGGCCTCATGTGATCGCCCCGCGCGCTCCGCGTCACTTTGCCACCCGCGACGTGGCGTGCAGGCCCGGCAACGATTCCAGGCAGGCCGATGTCGGTCGGCCTTGCCGCCGATGGCGTGCCGCCCGCTCCGGCGATCCCGGCCTCATCCGCTCCCGCGCCCCGGTGGCTGCCCCGGCGTGGCTCGGTTATTCGGCCCGTGGGATGGACGTGATCCTCGTCACCGGCGGCGCGGGCTTCATCGGCTCGTGCTTCGTCCGCCTCGCCCTGCGCGAGACCGGAGCCCGCGTGATCGTGCTGGACGCGCTCACCTACGCCGGCCACCGGGCCTCGCTCGACGGCCTCGACGCCGGCGGGCGCTTCGAGCTGGTGCACGGCGACATCACCGACCGCGCCCTGGTCGATCGCCTGCTCGCCCACCATCGCCCGCACTGGCTGGTCAACTTCGCCGCCGAATCTCATGTTGACCGCTCGATCGATGGCCCGCGGGCCTTCGTGCACAGCAACACCCTGGGAGCGTTCGAGCTGCTCGAGTCAGCGCGCGCCTACACCGCGAGCCTCTCTGGCCCCGCGCGCGACAATTTCCGCCTGCTGCACGTCTCGACCGACGAGGTCTTCGGCAGCCTCGGTCCGACAGGTGCCTTCAGCGAGACCACGCCCTACGACCCGAGCTCGCCCTACTCGGCAACCAAGGCGGCGGCCGACCATCTGGTGCGCGCCTGGCACCGCAGCTTCGGCCTGCCCACGCTGGTCACCAATTGCTCGAACAATTTCGGACCGCGCCAGTTTCCGGAAAAATTGATCCCGCTCATGCTGCTCAACGCCATCGAGGGCCGCGACCTGCCGATCTACGGCGACGGCGGCAACGTGCGCGACTGGATCTACGTCGAAGACCACTGCGAGGGCATCCTGGCGGTGCTCGAGCGCGGCCGGCCGGGTGAGACCTACAACCTGGGCGGTGGCAACGAGCGCACCAACCTCGAGATCGTGGCCCTGCTCTGCCGCCTGCTCGAAGACCGTCTGCCGGCGCGCGACAACCCCGCCCTGCGGGCACGCGGGCTCGCGTCCTACGCCGGACTCCAAACCCGCGTGGCCGACCGGCCGGGACACGATCGCCGTTACGCGATCGACGGCCAGAAGGCGCGCCGCGAGCTCGGCTGGACACCGCGCCATACCTTCGAGCAAGCGCTCGCCGAAACCGTGGCCTGGTATCTCGCCAACCGCGCCTGGTGCGCGACGGTCACCGGCGGGCAATATGACCGCGAGCGCCTCGGACTCAACTCGGGAGCAGCCTCATGACACCCTTGCGCGGCATCCTGCTGGCCGGCGGCGCCGGCACCCGCCTCCACCCGGTGACACGCGCGGTAAGCAAGCAACTCGTTCCGATCTACGACAAGCCACTTGTCTATTATCCGCTCTCGACGCTCATGCTGGCGGGGATCCGCGACATCGTCGTGATCACCACTCCGGCCGACCGACCGGCGTTCGAGCGCCTGCTCGGCGACGGTGCGGATCTCGGCATCCAGCTGAGCTTCCGCGAGCAAGCGCGGCCCGAGGGAATCGCCCAGGCCTTTCTGATCGCGCGCGACCGCGTCGAGGGCGGGCGCGTGGCGCTGGCGCTGGGCGACAACCTCTTCTACGGCCACGGCTTCACCGAGACACTGCGCACAGTGGCCACACGCGAGAACGGGGCCACGGTCTTCGGCTATCAGGTCGCCGATCCCGAGCGCTACGGCGTGGTCGAGTTCGACGGCGCGGGCCGTGCCGTGTCGCTCGAGGAAAAGCCGCAGGCGCCGCGTTCGGCGTGGGCCGTGACCGGGCTCTACGTCTACGACTCATCGGTGGTTGACATCGCCGCGCGACTCCGGCCTTCAGCGCGCTGCGAGCTCGAGATCACCGACGTCAATCGCCAGTATCTCGAGCGCGGTCAGCTCGCCGTCGAGCGGCTCGGCCGTGGCATTGCCTGGCTCGACACCGGCACGCACGACGCCCTGCTGCAGGCGTCCAACTTCGTCCAGGCGATCGAGGAACGGCAGGGGCTCAAGGTTGCCTGTCTCGAAGAGATCGCCTGGCGCATGGGCTGGATCGAGGCCGCCGACGTACAGCGCCTCGCCGAGCCCTTGGCCGGCACGAGCTACGGGCGCTACCTGTTGCGCGTGCTCGAGGGAGAGCGCGACGGGTGAAAGTGGTTGCGACAGAACTTCCGGGAGTCGTCGTCCTCGAGCCCCGGGTCCACCGCGATCCGCGCGGCTTCTTCGTCGAGACGTTCAACGCGACACGCTATGCCGAGGCCGGCATCCACGACGTTTTTGTGCAGGACAACCACTCCTGCTCGGAGCGCGGCGTGCTGCGTGGCCTGCACGCCCAGCTTCGCCGCCCGCAGGCAAAGCTGGTGCGGGTGATCCGAGGCGAGATCTTCGACGTGGTGGTCGACATCCGCCGCGGCTCGCCGACGTTCGCCCACTGGACGGGCGTCCATCTCTCGGCCGATAACTTCCGCCAGATCTACGTCCCGATCGGCTTCGCGCACGGCCTCTGTGTCCTCTCGGACTCGGCCGAGGTCGAGTACAAATGCTCCGACCTCTACGACGCCGCCGACGAGCTGCGGCTCTGCTGGAACGACCCGAGCATCGGCGTCCGCTGGCCGATCGAGAACCCCCAGCTCTCGGCCAAGGACCTCGAGGCCCGGCCGCTCGCCGCGTGGTGGGACCAGCTCCCGGTGTACGACGACCCGCTGGAGCGGCGCGCTTGAAGATCCTGGTGACCGGCGCCGGTGGTCAGCTTGGCCGCTCGCTGCCGGCAGCACTCCTCGCGCATGACGTGACCGCCCTCGCCCGCGTCGAACTCGACATCGCCGACCTCGCCCGCGTGCGGGCTGCCGTCGCGGCGCACGCACCGGCGGTGGTCGTGAACGCCGCCGCGTGGAACCGCGTCGACGACGCCGAGTCCGAGCGCGACCAGGCCTTTCGCGCCAACGCGCTCGGCCCGCGAAATCTAGCACTTGCCGCAGCCGAATGCGGTGCAGCACTGCTGCACGTCTCGACGGATTACGTCTTCGACGGCGAGCTCGGTCGGCCCTACGACGAGTTCGACCGCCCGGAGCCACGTTCCGTCTACGGCGCGAGCAAGCTCGCCGGCGAGAATCTTGTCCGCGAGACAAACCCGCGCCACTGGATCGTGCGCACCGCCTGGGTCTTCCACGAGGAGGGCCAGAACTTCCTCCGCACGATGCTGCGCCTTGCCGCATCGGCCGCCGAGCTGCGCGTGGTCAACGATCAGATCGGTTCACCGACCTACGCGCCTCATCTCGCCACCGGGATAGCAAGGCTGATCGACTCGGGCGCTTTCGGCACCTATCACATCGCCGGCGCCGGTCAGGCAAGCTGGCACGAACTCACCTGTGCCCTCCTGGCCCGCCGTGGGATCGACAAGAAGGTCGTGCCGGTCTCGACCGCGGAGTTCCCCCGCCCTGCCCCGCGTCCGCGCTTCTCGGCACTCGTGAGCCACATGGATCCCCGCATCGAGCTACCCCCCTGGCAGGACGGCCTCGCCGCTTTCTGCGCCCGGCTCTGAGCGGGGCGACCTTGGGCGGCTGGTCCTGGGAGCGCGGCACTGCCCAGCCGCCCGTGCCTCAGGCCGTTGGGGATTGACGCCACCGCCGGGAATGGGTGGCGCCGGTCGCGCTAGCACCGACGGCCCAAATCGTGCGGGAACAAGGGGCGCCGTTCCCGACCCTTGCGGATCAGCCCTCGCCGCGGCGCGGCCACCTACGGCTCGGTGATGCGCTGCGGCCGTTGAACTTGCGATTGATCCTCAGGGCAGAAAGAACGCACCGGGCACGGTCACGTCGCGGAGCCAGATCCACTGCGAGGCGGTGCAGGGCGCTACGGAGCAGCGGTCGGCGCCGTGGCAGGAGAGGAGCAATTGCTCGGCGGCCGGGTCGGGGTTGCCGTCGCTGCCGATCTGCTCGCACCAAACAAATTGGGGATCGCTGCCGTCGGCGAGGAAAACGTTGCCGGTGACCGTGCCATCGGCATGGCGGCCGATCGCCCAGCGTTCGGGCCCGACGTCCTTGCTGACCAACGTGTGGGCCCGGTCGGGCGTGATCTGCAGGCCGGGCTCGACAGCCGCGGTCGGTGCTGCCGGGCCACTTGCCTCGGCCGGGTCACCACCGGGAGCGAAGAAACTCAGCGGCACGTCCACCACGGATATAGGGACCCACTGCGCCGGCGTGCAGGCCGAGCCGGCGCAGGAATCCGAACCCGAACACGAGTAGCGCTGCGAGCCGGCCGCCGCCCCGGCTAGCGGCTCGCAGAAGACAAATTGCGGCTGCCCGCCGCCCGAGCGGAAAACGTTGCCCGTCACGCTGCCGTCGGCGTGGTCGAGCGTGATCGCCCAGCGCTCCTCGCCGACATCCTTGCTGACCAGCGTGCGTACACCGTCGGGCGTGACCTGGACGCCGGTGCCGTTCGGCCCGCCACCGAGCGCATCGAGTGCTGCCGCGAGGCGAATCCGCGACGTCACCTGTCCGTTGCGCGCGTCGGTGATCCAGACCCCGCTGTCTCGCAGTGCTGCCAGCGCGGCGTCGGGGTCGCGCCGGCCGAGCTTCTGGTAGAGCAGCGCAAATCCGCCTGCGACGTGCGGCGTCGCCTGCGACGTGCCCGAGACCGATGCCCAATCGCCCGGTGGATACGCCGATACCACGCTGCGGCCGGGGGCGAGCAGGTCGAGAAACGAGGCCGATTGCGAGAACGAGGCGATCTCGTCCTCGTCGGTGGTGGCGCCGACCGAGATCACCGAGCTCAGGCATGCCGGCGTGGCGAGACTGTCCGCGGAGCCGTCGTTGCCCGCAGCGGCGATCGTCGCGATCCCGGCCGCGCGCAGAGCGTCGACGGCGGCCTTGCGCCCGGCATCGGCGGCATCACACGCGGCCTCGCTGGTGAAGCTCTCGCCACCGAGACTCATGTTGACGACCGCGAGGTTCAGCCGGTCGCGATTCTGATAGAGCCAGTCAAGCGCCGCGATCGTATCGCTGGTGTAGGTCAGGGCGCAGGGGTCCTCGCTGTCTTCCTCGCAAATCGAGCCGGTGAAGCGCGAGAAGACTTGCAGGCTCACGATGCTGGCCTCGGGGGCCATGCCGTCGGTGGTCTGGCCCCGTCCCGCCGCGATGCCCGCGACATGCGTCCCGTGGCCACACGAATCGGGGGCCCAGCTACAGGGCTCGCCCGCGCCGATGCCGAACTGCTGCGCCGCACCGTTGGGACAGCTCCGGCCGGCCGAGAAGCACGCTTGGTCGATCACACGACCACCCATGAAGGTGTGGGCGCTCTCGACCCCGGTATCGATGATCGCGACCGACCAGCCACGCCCGTCGAAGCCCATGGCCTCAGCCTCAGGCGCACCGACGAGTGGCCCCGTCTCGCGCAGAAACGGGCGCTCGAGACGATCCTCGCCGATCCCACGCACGCCGGGCGCCTTGGATAGCCGCTCGAGCGCAGCCGCATCGACCTCGAGCGCGACGAAGGGCACGCTCGCGAACTCGCGTAGCGAGTGCCAGCCGCTGCGTCCGAGCGCGGCACCGAGTTGCATCCGGGCCGCGGCGATGACGCGCGCCCGCTCGGCATCGAAGGCCGGGCTCGAGCGTGGCCCGTGAGCAGCGCCCTCTGCCACTTCCAGCTCGACCAGCACTCGCGCCAACCCACCACCGGCAACGTCGCCGAGAACCCAGCGGGGGATCGGCACCCGTCCCGCCTCAGCGAGCGTGGCCCCCAGGGCAAGCAGAAATACCAGCAGAGAGACACCGGACGCACGAGGCCGCGACATGCACCCCATTCGACCGGGAAGCGGGCACATGTGCAAGGGCCGGACGGGTCCGCCGGCTCATGCTAAGGCGCGACGAGTGTCCTTCCCCCTGGTTGACGCGATCGACGGCCCCGACCCCTCGCACGAGGTGCATGGACGCCTGACCTTGCCCGCCGGCTCGGGCGCCCGGCCCGCCTGCCCCGCAGCCTCGGTTGTGGGCCAGAGCGCCCGATGGGCCGGGCGCGTGGCAAACGCGCGCGTTTTCTTCGCACGGAGAGCTGCGTCCTGATCTCCCGAACTTCCAGCCAAGCGGCTCCGGGCCGCGCCGCGCTGGCCGCGCCGTGGTCCCGCCTGCTCGCCCTCCTCCTGCTGGTGGCGACATTTTCATGCGAGACCGGCTGCAAACGCGCCCCGACGACCGCCACCGGACCGGCCACGGTGAGCCGGCTCGAGCCCGCGCGCTTTGGCCTCGCGGTGCCCGCCGATGCCGCCCATGCGGCGATGGTCCAGCTCCGCGACGAGGCGCGGCCCGTCCTCGCACCGCCACCGCGGATCCGGCTGGCCGAGCGGCTCGATCTCCCCGTCCAGACGCGCCAGGTCAAGATAGAACTCGAACTCGCGAGCGGCGTCCCCGCCGACACGCGCGATCGGCCACTTGTGTTGGCGGTGCAGGAGCTGCCCCTGCGGCGCGCACTGCCGGCCGACGCCATGGCCGGCGTGGCGACGCAGACCTTCTGGCACCGGCCGGCAGAGGGCTGGTCGGTGGAGTGGCCGCGCGCGACCACTGCCAAGGCGACCCGGGTCAAGCTGCTCTACACGCGGCCCCACGGCGGTCCGGGCGTGCTCAACCTGCGCCTCGACGCTCTCGGTCGGGTGCCGCAGCGGCTCGTGGCGTCCGATCTCGAATTCGCCGAGGGAACCGTCCTCGTTCTGGCAGCGGGCATCGCCGGCCATGGCGAGAAGGACGCCCGTGCGCGCATCCGCGCTACCCTCGGTTGCGCCGGGAGCGCGGCCCCGCGCACGCTCGTCGATCACGAAATACAGAGCCGTGACGGCTGGTTCGAGGCCGCGCGGCCGGTCGGGGCGGCCCGCGGCTGCACGCTCGTTCTCGAGGCGGGGGCCTCAGGCGGTGGAATGGCCGACGTGGTGTGGGCCGTTCCTCGCATCCGCGCGCCCGCACCGGTCCCGCGGCCTACCCCAGCGATCGAGAACGTGGTGCTGATTTCGCTCGATACCCTGCGCGCCGACCACCTCTCCGGCTACGGCTACGGACGAGCGACCTCGCCTGTGATCGACCGCGAACTGATCGCGGCCGGCAGCACCTTTCTCGACGTAACGACGACCTTCCCGCAGACCGACATCTCGCACCAGAGTCTCTTCACCGGTCGCTGGGCCGCGGCCCAGCCCGTGCGCGGTCGCCTGACGGCCACCGACCCGGAGCCGACGCTGGGCGAAATCCTGCAGCGGGATGGCCTCGAGACCGCTGCCTTCACCGAGGATGCGCTGCTCTCGGGCGCCTTTGGTTTCTGGTATGGCTTCGACACCTTCGTCGAGCGTAGTTTCGCGCACGACAGGCGCGGGACCCGCACCTTCGCCGATGGCATCCGTTTCCTCGAAGAGCATCGCGGCGTCCGCTTCTTTCTCTTCCTCCACACCTATCTCACGCACGACCCCTACGTTCCGCCACCGGGCTACGAGACCCTCTTTCGCGACGAACGCGGCCCCGATCCAGCCCCCTGGGTACCCCGGCAGCACCGCGCGCAACTCGATGCCTACGACCGCACCATCCGCGCGGCTGATGATCTGGTCGACAAGCTGCTCGACGCGCTCGAGCGCACCGGCCTGGCCGCAACGACGCTCGTGGTCCTGCTCTCGGACCACGGCGAATCCTTCGGCGAGCACGGCATGGGTGGACACGGATTCGCTGCCTATCGCGAACAGCTCGGGATCCCGCTCATCCTGCGCGGTCCCGGCATCCCGACCGGGCGCCGCATCGAGACGCCGGTGAGCATCGTGGATGTGCGGCCGACGATCGCGGCGCTGGTCGGCGCACCGGTGCCACCCGGTCCGGGCCGGGATCTGGTCGGCCTGATGCAGGCCCCCGGCCCGGCGACCGCAAGGCTGCGCGATCGGCCGCTCTTCTTCTCGTGGCTCCGCCCCGGGGCCGCCGGCGCCCGGCAGGGAAATCTCAAATTATTACGCTCCAGCGGCAGCACGGTGATCTACGACTTGCCCGCCGACCCTCACGAGTGGAAACCACTACCCAGCGACGCCCGCGCCCCGGGGCTCGAGGCAAAGCTCGACGAGCACCTCGCCGCGAGCACGGTCGGCGTGCCTTCGCCGCCGCCTCCCGGCGACCAGCCGGTCGACGCGCGCACCGAGCGCTCCCTGCGCGCGCTGGGCTACATCGACTGACGCGCCCCTCCCACCCCGGGCCGACGCTTGCCCTCAGCCGCTCGGCCTTCGCGAACCGCGCGTTGCCTACGCGCTGGGCGACGTGGGTTGACCGAGTCCGCCTGCACGGCTCGCTCCTCTGCTGTCAGGCTCGTCAACGCGACGAGTTGGCCGTCGTGTCGCCCCATCGATCGAGTCGCAGAGCGCGGGACTCTGCGCAGACCGCTTGAGTCAATCCACGCCGCCGGCCGGATCGGCGTGGTGACGGGCTAGAGGGGCTGAGGTCCGGCGCCCGCCGCGGGGACCAGCGTGCGTTGCTGCAGGAGCAGGAGCGAGCTGGTGTAGCCGTGCAAGAACGTCCGGCCGACGACGGGGCCGATCTCGCCGTTGCAGAAGAAGCCCCCGATCGGCGTCCCGCCGAGATGGCGCTGCGCCAGTGTCGTCTCAAAATCAGGCCGCCCGTAGAGCGCCGCCCCCCGCCCGAGACACGAGAAGAGGAGTCCGCCTGCTGGCGGGCGGCCCCCCGCCGCACGCGCCGCCTCGGCGAGACGCAGGCCCAGATCCGCCTCGGCCGTCGCCGGGTCGCGCAGGTGGAACTGCACCACCCGCACGTCGGTCAACATGGCGCCGATTGCGAGCCCACCCGAGTCACGATCCGCACCGAGCAGGTTGCGGACCAGGAAGTCGCCGGCGCCGAAGGACTCGCGCGAATCACCCATGCCGAGCCCGAGAAAGAGCGAGTCCCGGCAGAGCTGGCGGTCGCGCTCGTTCAACTTCGCGTGGAGATCGCGGATCACGTCGAGCGGCGGTCGACCATCAAGACTTAAAACGACGTTGTCCCGCACCCCGGTGACGAACATCGGCTCGCCGATCGGCCGGCAGCCTTGCGCGACGACGGCCCGCGCCTCGACCGCCCCGGCCAGAGCCACACCAACAGCACCTGCACGCCGGACGTCGCCCGCGAGGAAGAGTTGATTCTCGCCCGGATCGCTACCGCCACTCGCCAGCCCGCCCGCGTGCACCGCGTCGGGAGCGACCCGGTCGAGAGCACCGAGCAGAGTACCGGCCTCGATCGAAAAGGGGTCGACGAGCACGATGGACGCGACCGTGGGCTGGAGCCGACCAAAGCAGCTCCCAAACTGGCCCTCGACCAGTGCGGCCTCATGGCCGGGCTCGACGTGAAAGGGGCAAAGCGAGACGCCGGGCAAGGTCGCGGCAACCAAGGCGAGGCCCGGCCCCTCCTCGATCTCGCGGCCGCCGCCGATCACGCTGCGCGCCGTGCAACCGAGCAAGAGCGCCGAGGGCAGCGCGCTGCCGATCAGCGCCATGATCTCGCGCGCAACGTCGCGGTGGTCCGCCGAGAGGAAGGCCAGGACCAGGTTGGGCTCTGCGCCCCCGAGTTCGAGGCGGGTGGCCGCAACGGCTTCGTTGGCGGCCTGCGCCGGATTCGAAGCGGTTGAGATGGTCGAGACGAAGCGCACGCAGCCGTTCCCGGCGGGAGCCATACCACGCTCCCGTGCCGGCGCAGCCAGGCCAGACCCTGGTTCGAATTGCCAAGAGACCACCCTGCGGCCTATCTGGGTGATCGGAGGGCCACCCCGTGAGCGACGATTTCTTTCACTCCGACATGCAGTTCTTTCTCGAGCACCGCATCGACTGGGCGCCCTACCTGCGGCTCAAGCGGCCGGAGGTCACCGACACCGCGAGCGAGATCGAAGCCTGGCGAACCATCCTCCAGACCGCGGGCGATATCTGCGCCGAGCTTACGCCACTCGCCCGCGCGGGTTGGCACGACGAGGTCAAACTCGAGAACGGCGTCGTCCACGTGCCGGAGCACATCGCGCGCGGCTACGACCTCTTCCGTCGGGCTGGCCTGGTCTGCCTGCCGGTGGATCCGCGCTGGGGAGGGGCCGGGCTATCGATGTTCCTCAACAGCGCGCTTCTCGAGATGCTTGCCGGTGCCGACCCGAGCCTGATGACCATCATGGGCCTCCAGAGTGGGGTGGCGATGGATATCGAAAAATACGGCACCGATGAGCTGCGCGATTACTGGCTGCCGCGCTTCACCTCCGGCGAGGTCCAGGGCGCGATGGATCTGACCGAACCAAACGCCGGCTCGGATCTCGGCGGCATCACCACCCGCGTGACCGAGGAGGGCGGGCGCTTCTTCATCGACGGCAGCAAGATCTTCATCACCAACGGCGGCTGTGAGGTCCATCTCGTGCTGGCGCGCGACGCCGCGACCGGAGAACAGTCCAAGGGCACCACCAACGGGCTCTGCCTGCTGCTCTGCCCGAAGACCCTGCCCGATGGACGTCCGAACGGGATGCGGGTCTCCCGCGTCGAGCGCAAGCTTGGCATCCACGGCTCGCCGACCTGTGCGGTCGATTTCGATCACGCCGAGGCCTTCCTGCTCGGCGAACGGGGCAACGGCTTTCGCGCCATGCTCGACCTCATGAACAACGCCCGGCTCGGCGTCTCGGCGCAGGGACTCGGCATCGCCGAGTCCGCCTTCCGGCAGGCCCGGAACTACGCCCGGGAGCGCTCCCAGTTCGGACAGCCCATCATCCGCCAGCCGCTGGTCAAATCAATGCTGACGCTGATGGCGCTCGAGATCCAGGCGGCCCGCGCGCTGCTCTACCACACCTGCACGCTGGTCGATCGCTGCGACGCGATCGCCACCTACCTTGCCAGCGGCCGGACCGACGCGGATCTGGATCGGGCGGCCCTTCAGCAAGAATACGAGCACGCCCATCAGCTCGTCCGCTTCTTCACCCCGCTGTGCAAGTTTCTCACGACCGAGACCGCCAACGAGGTTGCCCGGCGTGGCATCCAGATCCACGGCGGGCTGGGCTTCATGGCCGAGTCGGCCGCCGGGCAGTTCCACTCCGACTCGATCATCACGACGATCTACGAGGGGACCTCCGAGATCCAGGCGAGCTTTGCTTTGCGCGAGATGGCCAAGGGGGCGCTCTTCACGGTCCTCGCCGATCTCCGCAGCAGCCTGGAGGGCCTGCGCGGCCGTTTCCCCGAACAATCAGCCCAGCTCGAAGGCGGAATCGCCCAGCTCGAGGCGACCCTCCCCTCATTGCTCGGCGACCCTTCCTACGCGCTCCTCAACGCCAAGCGGGTCTCGGAGATGGTCATCACCGTCGTCGTCGGTGTCGAGCTGCTCGAACAGGCCGTGCTCAGCCCGGAGCGGACGGTACTCGCCTCGGCCTATATCAATCGCAAGATACTCGAGGTCGAAATGCACGCGCGCCGCATTCAGAGCGGCGACGTGACTCGCCTCGAGCGCTACGACAAGATCCTGGGGCTGACCGACTGAAACGAGAACAAGGCACCACGCCCCGGCGCGGGACGGCCTACCTCTTCGACGGAACGGAGCGGCGCGGCGGTCCTAGCTCGGTACGGAATCGGCTTCGCGCTGCGTCACGCCGACGAGTCGGACGACGTCACCGGTCGCGGCGCGCTGGATGCTTGCAAAGTTGACGAGCGGCACGACCTCCGTGCCAAGCTGGATCCGGAAGCGCTGCCGATACACGTTGAGCGACCGCCCCCCCTCGTCCACCGGCGCCACCGGAGTGCGGTCCTCCGGCAGGATCCGAGCCATCAGCTCGCGCACAGGCCAGCCCTCGGCGCGGACGGGCAGGCCCCAGATCTCGGCCCACCTCGCGTCGCCGTGCACGTGACGGTCGTCGGCGCGCCACTCCCACACCCCAGCACCCGCGGCCGCAAGGGCGAGCCGCAGACGGTCGGCGGTGTCGGCGAGTTCGGTCATCAAGCTCCGATTTTTCTCCTCGATGCCCCGCTGCGCGCTCAGGTCGCGGAGGAAACCGATGAAGCGAGCACTGCGGCCGCTGCCGAGCGCCGTGATCGAGAGCTCGATCGGGATCTCGCCTCCGGCTCGGGTCAGGGCCTCGAGCTCGACTCGCCGCTCCAGCACCGCCCCATGGCCCGTCTCGCGCTGGACCCAGAGACCACGTTCGTGGGCCTCGCGGTAGCGGGGTGGAATGATGGTCTCCGACAGCGTCCGCCCGAGAACCTGCTCGCGAGCCCAGCCGAGGCACTGCTCGGCCCGGCGGTTCCAATCAAGAATACATCCGGCGGCGTCGATGACGATGACCGCGTCGAGGGCGTGCTCGACGACCAGCGGCGCCAGCGACTCCCGATCGAGCGGCACGGGACGGAAGCTGCGCCGGATCGTGGCCACGCCGTCCTCGTACGCGAGAACGCACCAGGACTCGACCCGAAGCCCCATGGCTCGGGCCCAACTTCGACGAACGACCCCGCGGGCCGACGATCTCGTCGGGTCGCCCGAGCCGCCAGCCATGATGCGTGCTGCGCGGGGAGGTGTGTCGGTGCCGCGATCTGCTAGGGCACGCCGTCGCGATGAGCAGCGAGGCCCCGAGTTCTCCCCTCCGGATCGGTATCCTCGGAGCTGCCCGGATCGCCGGAATGGCGTTGGTGCAGCCGGCCAGGACGGTCGAGGACGCCTGCGCCTTCGGGATCGCGGCCCGCCAGCCTGCCCGCGCCGGCGGCTTCCAGGTGCGGCACGGACTCGTCCGGGCGTACCCGGACTACGAGTCCATGCTTGCCGATCCCGAGATCGACGCCGTCTACAATCCCCTCCCGAACTCGCTGCACGCCCGCTGGACCCTGCGCGCCCTGGAACTCGGCAAGCATGTGCTCTGCGAGAAGCCCTTCACCGCCAACGCCGCCGAAGCACACACCGTCGCGACTGCGGCAGCGGCCAGCGACCGCGTCGTGATGGAGGCTTTTCACTGGCGCTACCATCCGCTGGCCGCGCGTATGCTCGAGGTGCTGCGCTCGGGTGAGATCGGCGAGGTCCGCCAGATCGAGGCTCGCTTCTGCGTGCCGATGCTGCTGCGCAACGACATCCGCTGGCGCTGGGATCTCGCGGGCGGCGCGCTGATGGACACGGGCTGCTACGCGGTCCACATTGTCCGCACGCTGGCGCAAGCCGAACCGGTGGAGGTGCTATGGGCACGCGCCCACACCACGGCCGACCCGCGCGTCGATCGCAGCATGGAAGCCGAACTCCGCTTCGCGGACGGGCGCACCGGACGCGTCGTCTGCTCGCTCCTCTCGCGGCGGCTGCTCGCCGCAGCGGTGAAGGTCGAAGCCACGCTCGGCGAGTTGCGCGTTTTTAACCCGGTGGCACCCCATCTCTACCACCGCCTGACGGTGCGGACCGCCCGCGGTACCCGGCACGAGCGCATCGATGGCGAGGCCACCTACGTCCACCAGCTCCGGGCCTTCGTCGCGGCGGTGCGCCACGGCACTCCCGTCCTGACCGGACCGGCGGACGCGAGCGCGAACATGCAGGTCATCGACGCGATCTACCAGCGCGCCGGACTGCCGCTGCGCGGCACCTGAGGGCCATCCTCGCGCACGCCGTCTCGCAAGGCTCCACGGCGGCGTAGCCCACCGGTGCTCGGGGCACGCCAAGCGCGAGAACGGCGCCCATCCCGGCGCCAAGGGCTTGCGACCTGACCCGTGGCATCTCGGGTCATGCCAAGCGGCCAGCGCCTATCGCAGCACACCAAACCGCCTGGCGGTCAGCGCCCCCTCCCGCCGGCCGCTAGTGTTCCGTCTCCAACGCTTCTCTACAACCGCGGATCCTGCGCGGGATGCAGGCAGCGGCCGCCCTGTAGCCTGATGGGTAAAGCCATCTGCAGACCAGGACACTAGGCGTGGATCTGCTGGCTCAGATAGAGCTGTTCGCCGAGCTGCCCCACGAGCACGAGCTGTGACTCGAGCCAGTCAATATGGTCCTCCTCGGAGACCAGAACCTGCTCGAGCAGGTCGCGCGTGCCGTTGTCGCCCTTCTTGCGGCAGAGCGCGATCGTGTCGTTGAGTTTCGCCACCGCCTGCTTTTCGAGAGCCAGGTCAAGCTGGATCTGCTCGACCGGTGTCTCGCCAACAGCGACCTTGGCCAGCCGCTGCACGTTGGGAATCCCTTCGAGGTAGAGGATGCGCTCGATCAGCTCGTCCGCGTGCTTCATCTCACCGATCGACTCCTCGCGACTTTTCTGCGCCAGACGCTCGTAGCCCCAGTTCTTCTGCATCCGGTAGTGTATGAAATACTGATTGATACCGGTCAGCTCCCCGGTCAGGATTTCGTTGAGCGCTTCGATGATTTCGCTGTTGCTCTTCATGCCGGTGCCCTCGCCTTCTCGATGAGCCTACCACCGACGTCGCAGCCGGGGGAACGAATCACCCCCGCCCTGCCACGGTCGGGACTAGGGCTGGCCGGGATTCAGGAGCGCGTCCGAACCACCGTCCACGAAAACGACCGAACCGCAGCAGAACGCCGCGTCCGGGCCAAGCAGAAAGGCCATCGCGGCCGCGATCTGTTCGGGCTTCGCGGTCCCGCCCAGCGGCACCGGCAGCGCACGGATAGCTGCTCCGATCCCGCCGAGGGCGAGCCCGGCCTCGATCATCGGCGTCTGCGTGACTCCGGGTGCAATGGCGTTGAGCCGGATACCGGCGCCCGCCCAGTCCGGGCCCACGGCGCAGCGTCTCACCCAGCGGGCGAGCGCGAGCTTCGACCCGGCGTAAGCGGTGATCCCGTCGGTGGCCAGCCGACGTGCCTCCGCCTCGTCGCCGGCCAGACAGGCCGCCGCCAGCGGGCCATCCACCCCGGGCGAGATCGTGATCGAGTTCGACGACACGGCGAGCGCGGCGGGTGCCGATCCCCGTGCCAGCGACTCGCGCAATCCGGCGAGGAATGCGACCGCCCCGAAATAGTTGACCGACACGATCGCGGCGGCGTCCGTGAGATGCGGGCCGAGGCCGGCGCAAGCCACAACGCCATCGAGACGCCCGCCGGCAGCGGCGATCACCTCGGCGCAGGCCCGCTCTCGGCCCTCGGTCGTGGCGAGATCGGCCTGGATCTCGGCGCCGGCGAGATCCACGCCGAGCACGCGCGTGCCCTCGGCTTCGAGTCGCCGTCGCAATGCCGCCCCGATGCCGCTGCCGGAGCCGCTGAGCGCGATCGTTCGCATCTGCCCCTCCTGCCCTGCGCCGGGCCCACGGGCAAGCGCGCCGCGTGTGGGTCGGACGAACCTCGTCACCGGCACGCCCGACGGACACGCCGCTCGAACCCTCGCGTAGCGCGTGGGCGCGTCTCCACGGCAAAACGCGGCGGACTCTCTCCACACGGAACTCCGCACGGTGCGCCGGGGCGTGCCCGCGGCGCACCGCGGCAGGCGCCGCTCAGACCCTGCTGTCCGGCGCGCCAGCGCTCGCGGACACCCCCTCGAGCAGATCGGCAAGCGTGTAACCCTCGAGGCCCCGCGCGCGTGCCCGGCCAAGCGCGGCGAGCGCGTGCCGTGCCGGTCCGTTCGCCCCGGCCTCGTCCTCGAGCAGCGCCACGGCATCGAGGGCACCGATCGACGCGGGCGCACGCGCCAGAACGAAGGCACCGGGTTCGTCCGCCACCCATACGAGCCAGCCCGCAGCAGCCAGCCTCTCGGCCATCGTCATGACTCGCGGCAGGTCGACGCCACACTCGCGCGCCAGCGCAAGCGCCGTCGGTGGCGACGACAATCCATTAAATGAGGCGAGCGCTCGGGTCAGCATCTCGAGGCCGAGTCCCAAATCCGAGACGGGCCGGGCGGGGCGATCGTCGGCGCCGTACTCGAGCACCGCGGCCAGCTCGGCGCCGCCGATCACGACCACCCAGCTCACGTAGAGCCAGACCAGCGTCACCGGCAACTGGGCCAGGGCACCGTAGATGGCGTTGTAGCGCGCGACTCCGACCTGGAGCCGGACGTATCCGACCTGCAAGAGTTGCCAGAGGACTCCCGCCACCACGGCGGCCACGAGCAGCGATGGCAGATGCGGCCGGCGGTGCGGCATGACGAGGTAGAGGATCGCGAGTGCGGCGACGTTGAAGGCATAGGGTAGCGCTTGCAGCACCAGTGCTGTCACATCGCCGATCAGGCGCTCGGCCAGAAGTCGATCGAGTACTTGATGTTCGGTGACAAACGAGGTCAGGCCGGTCGCCAGCAGCAGGAGCAGTGGCGTCAGCGTGAGGACTCCGAGGTAGTCGGTCAGCCGGCGCCACCACGGTCGGCCAGTGCGCACCCGCCAGACGTGGTTGAAGGTCGACTCGATATGTCCCAGCACCGAGACCACGGTAAAGATCAACAATCCCGCGCCGAGCGTGCCGACGGTCGCCACGTTGACCCGCTCGATCCCCTCGCGCACCACCGCCACCACCTCGGGGTCGAGCGCGAAGCGCGCGAGCAGCAGGCCCTCGATTTCGTCGGCGGCGCCGATCCCCTTCACTGCGGCGAGCATCAGTGCCACCACCGGCACGACCGCGAGCAGCGTGGTGTAGGCCAGCGCCGAAGCGTGCCCCAAGCCGTCATCCGCCACGAAGCGGCCCGGCACGCTCGCAAGCAGCCGGCCCGTGGCCCGCAGGCGCACACCGATTCCCGCCATCCGGAGCGCCATCGCACACGAGAGCGGCGGCATCCAAACGGGCCGACGATTTCGCACACCCGCTGGGCGGGAACCCTGTCCTCCCAAGGGCGCTGCGACGGGTGGCCGATCTGCCTCCGCCGCGCCGGCGGGCCGCCTCTCGGCGTGGAACCAAGAGCAGGCGACGACGGATCTGCTCGTGGTTCGCGCCGTCCTCCCGAGGGGCACGCGCCCGGTGCCACGTACGCAGCGGGCGACGAAGGATTTGCTCGTGGTTGGTGGTGGCGGGACGAGGCGATCCTCCCCCCCTTGAAGAGCCGGGCTCGGTCCTTGCCTCCGCTGCCAGCCGGGGAGATACTCTCGGGGGAATTTGTCGGCACTCCGTCGGCGACCCAAAAACCACGACAGGCAAAGGAAGGGAGGGCCGGCCCATGGTGTCCGAAGCCATCCTGGAAGAAGAGTCCATCGCCAGGGAGCGCTCGCTCGAGGAGTCCGATTCGCGACTGCTCGAGCAGCCGATCCGCTCGCTGCCGAATCTGCGCGCCCCTCTCTGCCTGGCCCCGACCACGTCGCTCGCCGCGACGATCGGGGCGATGCGGTCGGCGCGCACGGGCTGCGTGCTCGTCGTCATCGAGGGCCAGCTCTGTGGCATCTTCACCGAGCACGACGTGCTGACCCGCATCGTCGGCGAGGCGCTCGACCTCAACGCCCGCACGGTGCGCGACTTCATGACGCCGAATCCGGAGACCCTCACCGCGGACGACGCCATCGTGTGGGCGCTCAACAAGATGGCCGTCGGCGGCTTCCGGCATGTGCCGCTCGTGGACGAACATGGCCGCGCCGTCGGCATCGTGGCGATGCCCAACGTGGTCGAATACCTCGCCGACCTCCATCTAAAAGCAGTCTTGACGCTGCCCCCGTCGCCGCAACGCGGAATCCCGAGGGCGCGCGAAGGCGCGTAGACCGCTCTCCCGCCCGGGCCGCGCTGCCCGACGTTGCCGGGCAACGAGAACGCGGTTAGCAAGGCCGGACCGCTTGCGAATCACCCCCGGTGACCTCTCGACAGCAACAAGAACTCCGCTGCGAGCGACCCGAAGCCGCTCCCCACCCCCGAGGCCAACTGTCGATGGACGCCACCGAATCCCTTGACACCGATCTCCTGCGCCACGAATTGCGCGGCTGGCTCGCCACCAACCTCGAGGGGCGCTTCCGGCAGGCGGGCTCGGCCCTGACCGCCTCGCCCGAAAGCCTCGTCGTGCTGCGCGAATGGAACCGCCGCCTCGCCGACGGTGGCTGGGTCGCCATCGCCTGGCCACGCGAATGGGGTGGCCGCGCCGCAACCGTCGCCGAACAGGTCGCCTGGGCCGAGGAAATGGACCGGGTCGATGCGCCCTCGCCCGTCAACCTGATCGGTCTCTCCAACATCGCGCCCGCCATCCTCGAACACGGCACCGACGCGCAGCGCCGCCGCTTCCTCGAGCCGATGCGGCGCGGCGACGAGATCTGGAGTCAGGGCTTCTCCGAACCCGAGGCGGGCAGCGACCTCGCCTCGTTGCGGGCAAGCGCAGTACGCCGGGGCGACCATTGGCTCGTCAATGGACAGAAAATCTGGAACACGCTCGGCACAGCGGCCGACTGGTGTGAGCTGCTGGTACGCAGTGACCCGGCGGCGCCCCGTCATGCCGGGCTCACCTGCCTGCTGGTCGACCTGCGTCTGCCCGGAATCGAGATCCGCCCGATCCGGACGATCACCGGCGAGAGCGAGTTCGCCGAGATCTTCTTCACCGACGTCGCGGTGCCCGCGGATTGTGTGCTGGGCGAGCCCGGCAACGGCTGGCGCGTCGCCATGACCACACTCAACAGCGAGCGCGGCGGGGTCGCGAGCTTGCACCTGGTGGCCCGCAAGCGCATCCGCCGGCTGACCCTGGCCGCGCGCGCGGCGCAGGGGCCCGACGGCCGGGCGCGCACAGACGATCCCTACGTGCGACGCGCACTGGCCCGCCTGCACGTCGAGGGCGAACTCCTGCGCGCCCTTTGCGAGCGCGCACTGGCGGGAATGATCGCCAACCGCCCCGGCCCCGAGGCAGCCCTCACCAAGCTCGTCTGGAGCCGCACCGAGCAGCGCATCGCCGAGGTCGCGGCCGAGATCCTCGGCCACGCCGCCCTGGGTGGCGAGTGGGCGCGGGCACGGTTGCAAGCGCGCTCGTACTCGATCGCCGGCGGCACCACGCAGGTCAACAAGAACCTCGTGGCGCGGCGCGTGCTCGGCCTGCCGAAGGGAGATTGAGAGTGCCCACGCCTGCGCACGAGAGTCGTGATCTGTTGCGCGACAGCTTGCGCCGCTTCCTCGCCGCAGAGGCCTCCATCGCCACCTGCGCGCGCCCGCTCTTCGACGATCCGCGCGGCACGACACCGACCCTGTGGCGCGGCCTGGCGGAACTCGGCGTCCTCGGCGTGTTGCTGCCGACCGACATGGGTGGTGCCGGCCTTGACGCTGCCCACGCCGGAGTCGCCTGCGAGGAGATGGGCCGGGCGCTCTTTCCCGGTCCCTTCCTCGCCAGTGCGGTGGCGGCGAGCGCGCTGCTCGGCACGCTCGCACGCAACGACGAGACGCAGCGCCTCGGCTTTGCACTGGCGCGCGGCGAGCAGGTCGCGACACTGGCCAGCGACGCGCCGGCGACAGGGTACCCCACCCCCGAAGCGTCGGTCCGCGCACGCCGGGCGGAAAAGGGACCGATCACTCTCACCGGCCACAGGTCGCTCGTCGCCTTTGCCGAGACGGCCGACGTCCTGCTGGTCCCCGCCGCGGACGAGAGTGCGGGCGGCGCGGCGCGACCGAATGTGTTCGCGGTCGAGCGGCGGGCGGCCGGCCTCGGGGTCGAGCCCGCAGAATGTCTCGATCCCGCACGCCGGCCGGCGACTGTGATCTTCGCGAACACGCCCGCCTTGCCGCTGGCCTCGGACATGACGGCCGCGGGCATCCTCGCCGCGACGTCGCGCGCGGTGGACCTCGCTGCTGCTGCTGCCGTCGCCGACGGTGTCGGTGCCGCCCAGCGCGCCTTCGAACTGGCATTGGACTGGGCCCGCGTGCGCCACCAGTTCGGCCGGCCGATCGGCAGCTTCCAGGCGGTGCAGCACCTGCTGGTGGACATGCTCACCGAGATCTCGCTGCTGCGCGCCGCCACCGACGAAGCGCTGACCGCCTGCGACCGAGGGGACGCCGCCGCGCGGGCTCACGCCACGGCGGTGGCCGCTGCCGCCGCCGCGCACTCGCTGCCCGAAATCGGCGCGACCGTCATCCAGATCTTCGGCGGCATCGGCTACACTTGGGAGCACGACGCGCACCTCTTCTACCGCCGCCTGCTCGGAACTTCGGTGAGCGCGGGAACCGAGGGCCAGAACCTCGACCGTGTCGAAGCGCTGCTCTTCGATCAGGCGTAGGTCCCGGCGAGATCACCACGCAGGACCGGGCTCACGCGAACATCATGAGGGATGGCGGCCGACGCGCGGACATCCCCGCGGCGACAGAGATGCGGCGCCTACCCTTGCGCCGCGACGATCCGATCTGAAAGGGTCTCGCATGGGGACCGCACCCGCTCTCTCCGTCGCCGTCCTAGATTCGGCGATCGACGCACTCGAACGGCTGCTCGTCGCCCTCGACGAGGGTCGACCCGGGGCGCGCGGGCTGGCCGAGTCGAGCCTCGGGCGGCTGCGCTCGGCGTGGCGGGAGAACCCCGCCGCGTTCTCGCCCGAGGCGATCGTGCGCCTGCGGCTGCTCACGACGCGACTCGAGGGCGAGCCCCGCGCACCCACCGGGCCCGGCTTCGAAGACGCGGCGGCGACGCGGACAGGACGCGCCCCAGACCCGGCCGACCTGCGCCGCACGAATCTCCCCGGCGCTGAAACGTTGCCCGCCGCGAGCGAGGCAGCCCGTCCCCGTCCCCGACCTCGCCGAAGGCCGCGCTCCGACCTCACAGCGGCGGCGGTACTCGCGGAAATCTATGGCTACGACGACTTTCGGCCGGGACAGGCCGAGATCATCGAGGCCCTGCTCGCCGGGCGAGACTGCGTCGGGGTGATGCCGACCGGCGCCGGGAAATCTCTAACCTACCAAATCCCAGCGCGGCTCCTCGGCGGCACGACGCTGGTGATTTCACCCCTGATCGCCCTGATGAAGGACCAGGTGGATGCGCTCGACGCGCTTGGCATCCGCGCGACCTTCCTGAACTCTAGCCTGACGCCCGAGGCGCGAGCCGCACGGGTGCGGGCCATCATCGCGGGCGAGGTTGAGCTGGTCTACGCCGCCCCCGAAGGCCTGGAAGCAAGCGCCGGCCGTGTGCTCGAGCAGGCCGACGTGCGGCTGGTCGCGGTCGACGAAGCGCATTGCATCAGCCACTGGGGACACGACTTCCGCCCCGCTTACCGCAACCTGGAGAACCTCCGAGAGCGCTTCGGCGAGGTGCCGATTTTGGCACTGACGGCCACCGCCACGCCGCGCGTGGTGGACGACATGATCACGCAGCTCGGCATGGTCAGGCCGGTGCGGGTGCAGCGCTCGTTCTTCCGCTCCAACCTCCGCATCCACGCCTACGTCAAGGGACAGGGGCTCGAACTCAGGCGATCGCTCCTGGCCCTGGTCCGAGCCCACGCCGGCGAGAGCGGGATCATCTACGTCGGGTCGCGGCGCGCCGCGGACTCGACCGCGGCATGGCTCGCGAGCAAGGGCGTGCGCGCCGCCGCCTACCACGCCGGTCTCGCAGTGACCGAGCGCAGTCGCGTACAGGAGGCCTTCCAGCGCGACGAGATCGAGGTGGTCTGCGCGACGATCGCTTTCGGGATGGGCATCGACAAACCAGACGTGCGCTTCGTCCTGCACCGCGACATGCCGCGCTCGCCCGAGGCCTGGTACCAGGAAATCGGCCGCGCCGGCCGTGACGGCGCGCCGGCCGATTGCGTCCTGTTCTATTCCTGGTCTGACGTGGTCCGCTACGAGCGCAGCCAGAGCGGCGACGCCGGCCCCGACGCGGTGGCGCAACAGGCGCGCCTCGCGCGCGAGATGTTCCGCCTCGCCGACCGCAGCGGCTGCCGCCATCGCGCAATCGTGGGCTATCTCGGCGAGACGATCGCCGCCTGCGGCAGTTCGTGCGACCACTGCCAAGGCAGCAACATCATCGCCGAAGCGTCCCGTCGCCCACCGACGCCAGGCCGCAGCACACCCACGGCGGCTCGTACCCATGCCGCGCCGGACCCCGGCCCTGCCGGATCGCCGACGGGAGACGTCGGCGAGCTGCGCGCGCTGCTCAAGGAACTTCGCCTGCGCATCGCGCGGGAAGCCGGACGGCCGCGGTACCGGGTCTTCCACGACGCGACCCTCGACGCCCTGATCGAGCACCGGCCACGGACACCCGAGGCACTACTTGAGGTGCACGGCATCGGGCCGAAGAAGCTCGCCGAAATCGGCGCCGAGTTGCTCGCGACGATCCGGCCCTTTGCCTGAAGCTTTGCGCCATCCGCCCGAGCCTGCCAAGGTGCGGGCACCCGCAACCGGACCGGAGGCAGCGCGTGAAACCCGAGGAATGCACTCTGTTCAGCGGTGCCGCCAGCGGCAG
>SXLG01000102.1 GCA_005777805.1 Pseudomonadota bacterium | reverse complement strand
GTGGCGTCCTGCTCTCCGGCGTGGCCGGCGTGCGCCCCGGCAAGGTCGTCATCCTTGGCGCGGGCATCTCGGGCACGAGTGCCTGTCAGGTCGCGGTCGGCGTTGGTGCCGAGGTGACCATTCTCGACGTCAATCCTACACGCCTGCGTTACGTCTCGGACATCCTCGGCCGCCACGTCACGACCGTGATGTCGAACCAGGCGAATGTCGAAGCGGAAGTGCTCGCGGCCGACCTGGTCATCGGTGCCGTACTGATCCCCGGCGCACTCGCGCCCCGCCTGCTCTCACGTGAACTGGTGGCGGCGATGCGCGAGGGCGCCGCTCTGGTCGACATCTCGATCGATCAGGGTGGCATGGCCGAGACCTCGCGCCCGACAACGCACGCCGACCCGATCTACCGCGAGGGCGGCGTGGTCCACTACGCGGTCACCAACATGCCGGGCATCGTGCCCCACACCTCGACGTACGCCCTCACCAACGCGACCCTCGAGTACGCGCTCTTGCTCGCGGCGGAAGGTGCCGAGCGCGCGCTGGGCCGCAGCGAGCCCCTGCGGCGCGCGCTCAACGTGGCGCGCGGTGAGATCGTGCACCCCGGAGTGCGCGCCGCGCTGCCGCGGCTCTAGCAGGCCGCGAACCGCAGCTTGGCCCGCCACGGGATCGACGCCCAGGCTGCGGCGTCAGCTCTCGGGCTTGACTTTTTCCGCTTGTCGCATCCGGATCCCGAGCTCGCGCAGCTGCTGCTCGCTCGGCACCGACGGCGCCTCGCTCATCGCGCAGTGCGCCTTCTGGGTCTTGGGGAAGGCGATCACGTCGCGGATCGAATGCTCGCCCAGCCAGAGCATGCAGAGCCGGTCAAGACCCAACGCCAATCCGCCGTGCGGGGGCGCGCCAAAGGACAGCGCGTCGAGCAGGAAGCCGAACTTCTCGCTCTGTTCGGCGTCATTGATGCCGAGCGCCGCAAAGACCCGCGCCTGAATATCGGGGCGGTGAATACGGATCGACCCGCCACCGAGTTCGACGCCGTTCAGCACCACGTCGTAGGCCACGGCGCGCACGTCGAGCGGATCACTCTCGAGCCGCCCCAGATCCTCGTCGCAGGGCGCGGTGAAGGGGTGATGCACGGCCACGAGCCGCCCGTCCTCCTCGCTGTGCTCGAAGAGTGGAAAATCCGTCACCCACAAATAATTATTGCGCTCGTGAGGGACCAGCCCGAGCATAGCGCCGAGCCGGAGCCGGAGCTGACCCAGCACCGAGCCGGCGAGCTTGCGGGGGCCCGCGACGAGGAAGAGCACCCCACCCTGCCGGAGCCCGCTGTGACCCTCGATCGCCGTTCGTTCGCCCTCGGCGAAGAACTTGGCGAGCGGAGATTGCCAGCCCTCGGGCGTCGAGCGGATCCAGGCGAGACCTTTCGCGCCCACCGTCTTCGACCACTCGACCAGCTCGTCGAGCTGGCTGCGGCTGAAACGGGAGCCGTCGTCCACGACGATGCCCCCGACCATGCCACCCTTTGCCACCGCCTCGGCGAGCACTCGCGCCTGACTCGCGCCCATCTCGGCCGAGAGATCGACCAGCTCGAGGCCAAAGCGGGTGTCGGGGCGATCGGTTCCGAAGCGTCGCGTCGCCTCGGCATAGGTCATGCGCGGAAATGGTATCTGCGGCACCTCGGTCCCGACCGCGCGCGCGCCGGCGACGAGAATACGCTCGGTCACCGCCATCACCTCGTCAGCGCCGATGAAGGACATCTCGAGATCGACTTGCGTGAACTCGGGTTGGCGATCGGCGCGCAGATCCTCGTCCCGGAAGCAGCGCACGATCTGGTAATAACGCTCGAGCCCGGCCACCATGAGAATCTGCTTGAAGAGCTGAGGTGACTGCGGCAGCGCGTAGACACTGCCGGGAGTGACTCGGCTCGGCACCAGATAGTCGCGTGCACCCTCGGGCGTCGAACGTGTCAGGATCGGCGTCTCGACGTCGATGAAACCCTCGTCGTCGAGCAGAGCACGGATGGCCGCGGTCACGCAATGGCGAGCCGTCAGGTTGCGCAACATGCGCGGCCGCCGGAGGTCGAGATAGCGGTACCGGGCCCGCAGCGCCTCGTTGGCTTCGTGCGCTTCGCCGAGCGGGAACGGCAGCACGCGCGCCATCGAGAGCACGCGCACCTCTTCGACGCGAAGTTCGATCTCGCCGGTGGGAAGCTCGCTGTTGACGGTTTCGCGTGGTCGCGCCGCGATACGACCACGCGCGGCAACCACCCACTCCGAGCGCAGCGCATGCGCGCGCTCGTGCGCCCCCGCGCCGTCGGCCGGATCGAGCACGATCTGAAGAAGGCCCGTGCGATCACGCAGGTCGACGAAAACGATGCCGCCATGGTCGCGCCGCACGTCGACCCAGCCCATGACGATCACGCTGCGACCGATGTGCTCGCTGCGCCACGTTCCGCAGCCCCCGCCGCCGCGCCAGTCGCCGAGCGCATCGAGCGCAATTCCCGTCTGTTCCGCCGACTCGCTCACGGTGGCTCTCCTCGTCGCTCCCGACGCGGGAGGCGCCCCGGGGCTGGTAGCGGCCGCACCGCCCAGGCTCAATCCCGGCCGCGAGCGTCGCTCGGCCAGGCACTGCGCAGCCAGCCAAGCTGAGCGTGCTGGGTGAGGTCGTACTGCAACGGCGTGATCGTGATCCAGCCGTCGTGCAGGGCGCCGAGATCGGTGTCGGGTTGGCCCATCCCGCCGGGATCACCCTCCGCCGTCAGCCAGAAATAAGCGCGGCCGCGCGGATCCTCGCGCCGCAGGTAGCCGTCGCTCCAGGGCGCGGTGCTCTGGGGCACGATCCGCACTCCCTTGGGCTCACCGCGCTCGAAGCTCGGCAGATTGACGTTCAGCACGGTGCCCGGGCCGATGCCGAGTTCGATCGCGCGCTCGACGATCGCACGAGCGTGGGTCCCCGCCCGCTCGAAATCAAAACCGCCGCCGGCCTGCAGGGAAATCGCGAGTGACGGAATGCCGATGAAGGCAGCCTCGACCGCCGCCGCGACGGTCCCCGAATAGATCACATCGATGCCGCGGTTGGCGCCGGCGTTGATCCCGGAGACGACGAGATCGGGCGGTCGCTCGCAGAGCTCGCGCACCGCCAGTTTGACGGAGTCGGCCGGGCTGCCATCGACGCTCCAGCCCGTGAGATCGCCACCGAAGGCAACCCGCTCGGCGATGAGCGGCGCCATGAAGGTGATCGCGTGGGCGGCACCGCTCTGGCCGCTGGCCGGGGCCGCGACATCAATCTCGCCGAGCGGCCGCAGGGCTCGTGCCAGCGCCGCGATGCCGGGCGCGAGAATGCCGTCGTCATTCGTCACCAGAATGCGCATGGGCGGCACGCTAGCACGTCCCCCTCTCGACTGGCGCAGAGGCGTCCCGACCGGCAATAGAGTCCTCGCCGATGGCTGACGCGTGGGGCGGAATTCCGATTGTGACGGGGCGAGCAGTCTGCCTCGGCCTCGAGGCCGCAGCCGCACTCCTGCTCGGCGGGCCAGACCGGACCGGACTCGCGGCCGAGATCGCCGAACACCTCTCCCCGGGCGACATCCTCGTCGCCTGGTCTCTCGGCGGTGGCTGTGACGACGATCGCCTGCCGCGCGCACTACTCGCCGCGGGTCTGTCCGCGATCGTCGCGGGCCAACTCGATTCTGAGCTCGAACAGCGCGCTGCGGCGGTCGGGCTGCGCGCCGCGACGATCCACGAAGCTCTCTCGATCCGACCCGGCGCCCTCCTCCGCGTGGATTTCGAGGCCTCGCGCGTGGTGAACATGACGGCGAGCGACCGTTACCCGATCCGCAACCTCGACGACACGAGGCTCGGCCTCTACCGCCGCCTGCTGGGGGAATCGTCTTGAATCCCCGCCCTCTCGGGAGCGGGCCGGTGCGCGCCAACCGGGTCCCCACCACGAGGCGACCGGGATCGGCCGCGCGCGAGGCCGCCGCGCGGGGCTCAGCCCGCGCCGCGCCGCGTGGGGCCTGCTGAGGCGGCGATGCTCGAGGCCGAGGTCAAGCTACAGCTCGACGGCGCGCGAGAGAGCCGCCTGCGGGCGCGACTCGACGCCCTCGGCGCCAGCGCACAGGGCTCCGACCTCCAGACCGACCTCTACCTCGCCCATCCGACGCGCGACTTCGGTGCGACCGACGAGGCGCTGCGGCTGCGCCAGAGCCGCGGGCGCATCCGGCTGACCTGGAAAGGCCCGAAGCTCGACCCGCCGTTCAAGACCCGCGAGGAGATCGAGATCGACGCAGGCACAGATTTCGACCAGGCGCGTTCGCTCTTCGAGCGTCTCGGCTTCGCCGCGGTCGCCGAGGTTCGCAAGCAGCGTGAAACCTGGCAGCTGCCCGCTCCAGCGGAGGCCCTCGTGGTGATTGACGCGGTCGACGGGCTCGGTTCGTACTGTGAAGTCGAGGTCCTGACCACGACCGCCGCCGAGGGACGCTCGCGCCTCGAGGCCCTGCTCGATCGCCTCGAACTGGCCGACCTGCCCCCCGTGGCGACGAGCTATCTCGAGTTGCTCCTGGCCGCGCCGACGCCCGACCGCCCCTGAGGGGCACGTCGGCGGAGCGCCCGGAAAGACACGGGGAGACAAGTCCGGCTCGTCATCGCGCTCCCCCCGGCCAACCGCGCTGCGCGTCAACGCCCAGGCAGCGCAATGCAAAATTCGAGCGCGCGGACACCGCTCGGATAGAAGATCGGAAGTGCGCGCCGAGGGCGAAACCCGCAACCCGTGAAGAAGTCCTGCCCGGCGATGTTGCCCTGCGCCGTGTGCAAGCGGATCTCGCACGCCCCGAAGCGAATGGCGCGGCGCTCGGCCTCGTGGACCAGCCGCGCCCCGACTCCGTTGCGACGCGCACGCTCGATGACCGCGATCGCGACCAGCTCCGCGCCGACGCGCCGCCGGAACCCGATGCGGGGCCGTGGCGCAACGATCGCAAAGCCAAGCGGGCCTGCCGCGTCGCTCGCAACGAGGACTTCGGCCCGCGGTGTGATCAGCCAGTCCCCCAGAATCTCGCGGTAGTCTCCCAGGTCGGCGAACAGAACCTCGGCCAGCGCGAGGATCCAGGGATGATCGCCCGCCACCGCATCGCGCAGATCCAGCATGGATGCGGCAGGTATGCGGGTCGTAGCCATGCGACTCTCGATCTCTCCCCCGCGTGACCGATCACGCGACGAACCGCGCCGCAAGCCGCTTGCACCGGGGCAGCGCCGGCGCTTCAGAGAGAGCGTGCAGGCGCCGCCGGCGGATCCCGAGGGCGACACCGGGGCGAGTGTCCGCGTCGATCGTTGGCTGCTCGCGGTACGCGCCTTCAAGACCCGGCCGCTCGCCCAAGCCGCCTGCCGGAGCGGCAAGGTCAGCATCGATGGCCGCACCGCCGCACCCGATCGGCCGGTCCACCGGAGCGAACTCGTCGCCATTCGCACACCGCTGGGCGAGCGCCGGCTCCGGGTAGTCGAACTCGGCGTCCGTCGCGTCTCCCCCGCCGAGGCTCGCCTGCTCTACAGCGACGAGACGCCACCGGCGACGGCGACGGCGCCCGCGGAGCACCTTGCCGGCCTGCGCGAGCGCGGCGCCGGGCGGCCGACGAAGCGTGACCGACGCGCCACCGATCGCCTGCGCGAACGCTGAGACCGGACCGCCAGCGTACGCGGCAGATGGGCCTCGGGCTGCGTCCGACGCTTGCCCAAGGTCGCGGACCAGCGGGGTCGCAGCGCGTGCGGGGCCCAAGGGCGGCCGTCGCGCAAGCGACACCCCGCTTGCCCGCCGCAAAATCCTCGTCGCAGCGCGTGCGCGGCAGAAGCACCGCCGGCGCCGCGCTCGCGGACGAGGCGATTGCGGTCGCGACGGGCACCTGCCCGCCGCCCGCAGCCCCTGCGTGCATTCAAGGGGGGACCGACCTCTGCCCACTCGCTCGACTCCGGGCTGTGGCGGGCGCCGAGCCGGGCGGCTAGTCAGAGGCCCTGCAGGGAGCACCTTCCCCCGGGGGTAGACGAACGATGACCGAGCGAAGTGATGAAGAAACACTCTACGAATGCGAGTGTTTTCGCGTTCTTCGCTTCGTCGACGACGACGGCGAATCGAGCATCAGCATCTCCTTCTTCGACCACGGCATCGACCTCTACCTGAGCGAAGAGGAATTCGGCCATTTCGCCGAAGCCATCGCCGGTCTGCAGACGATCCCGCACGGCGCATTCCACCACTGATCGAGGGGGGCCCTTACGCGCCAACGCCACCCCATCTTCGCGAAGGCGGCTGCGACATCCGAGCCCTGCAAGAGTTCCGCGGCCCTCGCGAGTCAGGCCCACTCTGATCTACACGCCCGTGCCAAACCGCTGTCTGGGGAAGGACGGACCTCCTCCCCGTCGCGGCCGGCCCGGCGGAGGCAACCGTCGTCATCGGCCCCGACAGGGCATCCGTCCTCTCGGTCTTCCGGTCGCCCAGGTCTCCCGCGCGGGAGGCACGGGGCAACCCGCCCGGCACGACCAGAGCCGACTCGCCGCATAGCGCGACCGCCTTCGGTAGCAGGTCGGCAGAGCGCCACAGCTCCACGCAACCTCGCCCGCAGTCAAGGCCCACTGCTGCGCCACACGGCCGGAGCCATCGGGACCCGCTCCACCTTCGCAGGGCGGGCGAACTGGCGTGCCGGTGACTTCTGGCATAATCACCGCTCTCGAATCAGAGAGGGCGCCGATGCCGATCATCTCCATGTTCTACGGGATCATCATTCGCTTGTACGCGCTCGATGACCAGCACCACAACCTCCCCCATCATCCATGCGCGGTACGCAGGGTTCGAGGCTTCAATCGGGCTGGCGGATGGCGAGATGCTCGCGTCCGAATTGCCCAGGAAGGAGCTTCGGCTGGTTCAGGCATGGATAGAATTACACCGAGATGAGCTTCTGGCCGATTGGGAACTGGCCGTGAGTGAAGAGACTCCCTACAAGATCGCGCCGCCTTAGGGGAGCCACGTACCAGGATGTCAAATCCGCAAAGCCACCCACCGACTACTGCCTTTACGTGGAGATTCAGGATGGGCGCAAAGGCATCTTCGACATGAAGCCCTGCCTTGCCAAGGGCGCCTTTCGAGAGCTGGACGATGTCCACTACTTCGATCAGGTAGGCATCCTCACATGGCCTCACGAGCAGGACATTGCTCCCGAGACGTTATTGGCGGAGCTCAAACCTCATGCCCCACCCGCCGCACCGGCCCAGCCGCAAACGACCGGACCGGTGCGGCCTAATCGCTAGTCTACAACGGGGGGTCAATGCTTCTCAGGGTCATGGAAGAGCTTCGGGCTCGCGACCACCGACCCGGCTACGCCGGGGAACAGGACCCGCAGGTGTCTCCAGCCGTTGTCGACGCATGGATGGAGAAGGTACTGCCGAGACCCGTCCTCGTCCCTTGCAGAGCGGGAGTCGAGCGCACGGGATGCCCGGTCAAATACATCGTGAAGCGGCCTGGACATGTCGATGTCGCCTGATCCGTGCTTGCCGCGGACAACCTCACACGCAGCCCGCTTCTCTCCGCAGCATCCCGGAGGTGCCCCGACGACCCTCTCGGACAAGCCTATCCTGGCCAGACCACGACGGCCGCCTCGCGGGTGCTCCAATGCTTCGGCATCGCCCGCCGCGCTGACCTCGTTCGAGCAGGTCGGGCGCCCGCTCCCGCAACGCTTCTTCGCCCGCTCGGCTCTCGATCTGGCGCCCGCCCTGCTCGGCCTCGTGCTCTGCCACCGCGGGCCGGGCGGACTCGTCGGCGGCCGCATCGTCGAGGGCGAGGCCTCGACGGCGCCGTCCGCGGCGGAGGTCCCCGCCGAGGCGGTGGACTGGGTTGCCGATGTCGTCCGCCGGACCGTCGCCGAGGTCGTCCGCGTCCAGGCGGCGGGCAACGCGCAATTCGACCTCGCCGCGATCCGGTCGGCCTACGAGGCCGGCTACGTGCGGGCCTCGTACGACTGCGGAGGGCAGCCCGCCGACCTCGGCGGAGACCACTATCGGTACGTTGAGGCCGCCGACCTGCGCCCCTGGCAGGGCGACGGCCCCTGGGAGGCCACGCTCGCCAGGGAGCACGCCGCGGCCTGAGGAACCCCCGTCGACGCGCCAGGCGGCAGTGGCGCCCAGAAAAGAACATTCCTGCGAATCCGAGGCACTCATGATCAAGCGCAACTACCCCCTCACGACCGTCCCCATGGCGGAGCGCCCCTACGGCGAGGACTGCCCCGACGCCCGGCGCCCCGACGGTCGGTTCTGGAGCCGGCGCCGGTACCGCGGCGTCGAGATCCAGCACGGCATGGGCGCCTACGAGTGGTCCTTCACCGTGGGCGG
>SXLG01000101.1 GCA_005777805.1 Pseudomonadota bacterium | reverse complement strand
TGGCGTTCCGGGCCACCCGTGCCGTCGATGATCCGGGCGTTCTCGATCAGGAGTGAGTTCAGGGGTTCGGCCATGGGGCGAGTCGAGCAGAGGACCGAGCGAACGCAAGGCCCGGAGGCCCGGTGTTGACGGTCCCCTCGACCAAGCCGCAGGCCGTCCCGACCGTGCCGTGCCGGGCGCGCGCACGACGAGACCGGGCGCTGAGCCTCAGGCCGTCGCGCGACGATTGCCGAAGCGGTCCCAGTGCACGACCTCGGCCACCGGCCGCCGCGTCGTCGGGCCATAGCGCCCGCGCGGCCACCCGAGTGGGATCACGGCGCAGGGCGTCACGCTCCACGGCAGGCCCAGCGCGCGCCGGGCCAGCACGGTGCTCCAGAGCGGTAGCGTGATGAGTGCCGCCCCGAGCCCAGCCGCGCGCGCCGCCAGCAAGAGGTTCTGCACCGAGGGGTAGATCGAGCCGTAGTAGCTGGTTGCCGCGAGCGGCGGCCAGGGCAGGCGTGGCCCGCGCAGGCAGGGCACGATCAGCACCGGGATGTCGGCGAAGTGGTCGGCCTGCCACTGCACGGCGGCGAGCACGCGCTGCATCGCCGGATCATTGCGTGACAGCCAGCGCCCGATCCGGCCGTAGATCCCCCACGCGCCGCCGTTGAGTCTCCCGAACTTCTCCTTGATGGCGCGGTCGCGCACCACGACGAACTCCCAGTTCTGGGCGTTGCTCCCCGTGGGCGCTTTGAGTGCGAGCTCGATCAGGCGCAGCAGCAGCGCGTCATCCACTGGATCTGTGCGCAGGCGCCGGATCGCCCGCTGCGTCGTCATCGCCTCCTCGAGCGGCATGTCAAAGCGCGGCTGCGCGCCTCCGGAACCGTCCCCTGTCGGCAAACTCTCGTTCATGATGGCCCCCTCTCGCCGGGACAGGCCCTAGCACCCCGTCGTGCCGAGACGGAACCGGAACCCCGCCCGCTTCCCGATGGAGCGCCTCCTGCGCTCTCGTCGGGGCCGGCCGGCGCGAACGTCCCGCTGCAAACCTCAGCCGGCTGCCTGTGTGGCCGCGGCGAGAGCGGGCAGCGTCAGGCGGAACCGGGTGCCGGCTCCCGGGGCGCTCTCGATGCGCACCTCGCCCCCCAGAGCCCTCACGAGGCGCTCTACGATGTAGAGCCCAAGACCAAGGCCGCCCGCCGCACCCGGCCGCTCCTGCACGAAGGCCTCGAAAATCGCCGACTGTGCCTTCAAGTCGATGCCCCTGCCGGTGTCGCGAACCTCGAGCTCGAGCACCCCCTCGTGCCAACGGGCGCTGACCACGACTTCGCCCGCCGCGGTGAACTTGAGTCCGTTGTCGATAAGGTTGACCAGCACCATCCGTAGCTTGACCGGATCCGAGATCAGCGCGGGCAAGGCCGGCGACACCTCGGCGCGGACTTCGGCCGGCGAACCCGGTTGGCGCGCCCGTGCCGCGCAGATAGCCTCGGCCACGATCTCGGCGAGGACGACATTCTCGGCACGGACGAACGCCGCCGCCGAGCCGTTATCGCGACTGAACTCGAACACTTCGTCGACGAGAGGCCCCATCGCAAGGGCGCTCGCGCGCAGTCGCTCGAGGATCGCCCGCCGCTCCGGGTCGAGTCCGCTACCCGCCGCAGGCCCTTCGTCAAGAAGCATCTCCGCGTAGCCCCCGATCACCTTGAGGGGGGTGCGCAGCTCGTGTGACATGGTCGCCAGGAACTGGTCCTGGGCCCGGCTGGCGAGTCGAAGCTGGTCGAGCACATGGCGGTACTCGAGCGCCGCCGAGACGACTGGCCCGAGACCGCTCATCGTGCGCAAGTTGGCGTCCCCGAAGGGCGCCCCGCCCACCAGCCGGCCGACGACGAGGAAGCCCGACAGGGCGCCGTCACGCCGCAGCGCAACCAGCACGACGGGGCCGCCGCCGCGTCCGTCCTCGGCATAGGGCAGGAAGGCCGCCGGCAGCTCGAGGCTGTTCAGGGACGCTTCGAGCGCCCCGACCTCGTGACGTGCGAGGTAGCGGCTGACCTCTTGGCTGGTGGCCTCGGGCAGCTCGAGGCCCACCGGCCCCGGCGAATCGGCGCCCGGGAATCCCGCTGCCACGACGCAACGGAAGCGGCTGCCGGACAGCATCCAGATGACCGACCAATCCGAGTTGACGACGGCGAGGCGCGACGCCTCGGCGGCTCGCGCCATCAGGCTGTCCTGCCCGAGGGACTGGAGCAACTGGCGCTGCACGACCGAGACGCGTTCGGCCACGAGCGATTCCTCGTTCTGACGCCGCCAGAGCCCGTCCTCGCGCCGTTCCCGAGTGACGCGCTGGCGCCCGATGGCCCCGGCCAGCACCACCGCCGTGATCCCCGAGATGACCACGCCGGCCGCGAGCTCGGGCCGGGCATCGACCCCGTACCGCGCGCCCCAGAGCAGGATCCCGATCCCGGCCGCCACGAGAGCGCCGTGCAACACCCGGCCAAGCGGGAGAACCAAAGCGATCACCAACAGCGATCCGGTCACAACGACGGCCGCCGCCGAAATCCCACCGGCAGCAACGTCCAGCATGACCGCCGTCACGAAGACCGTCAGCAGGCGCAGCACGACCATCGAACGGCGCCAGCGCAACAGAAACATGACGCCGAGGAAGAATGCGAACATCCCGACCAACCAAGCCACGCGCGGGTCGGCCAGGCGGCGCCCCCAACCGAAGGAGATCTCCGCAGCGACCAACAGCACCACGGTCGGGAGGCCGACGCCGACAAGCAGGCGCAACCGTCTCTGGAACTCCTCGCGGAACCGCCCGTCGGGGCTCTGGTTCATGCCGGTTCCTCGCACTGGCCGCTCCACGGATACCACCCTCCCGACCTCGGATGACAATCATCTAGGACAAGCGCAGGAGATGTGTCAAGGAGTCCCTCCTCCAGAATGTCAGGAGTCCAAGATTTCACACCTGCAGGCGCGGTCTCCCCCAAATGGCGTATCGGGCCATCCGGCCGCGGATGCGGCGCCGGGCTCGGCCTCGTGCGGCTCAGGCAGGTCCATCGACGCAGGCCCAGGCCGAGTCGCGCCCTGGAAGGTCTCAGCCAAGTTCGAGGACGGTGCGAATGCCGGCCCCACGGCGCATATCCGCCAATCCCTCGTTGATGTCGGCGAGCGGCCGGCGTGCGGTGATCATGCGCTCGAGGTCGATTTTCCCGGTCCGCCAAAGATCGATGAAGCGGGGAATGTCACGCAACGAGTTAGAGCCCCCGAGCACAGTGCCGAGCAAGCGCTTGCCGGTGATCACGAACGCGGCAGGGAGGAGCGTCAATTGCTCGTCGAGCGAAGGCGCGCCGACCGCGACGATCGTGCCGCCGTTGCGGGTCGCATCGATGCACGTCTGGAGGAGGACGGCCCGACCCGCCGCCTCGAAAGCGGCATCGACACCGATGCCGGCCGTGAGGCTGCGCACCTGCTCGACGACGTCCCCCGTGGTCGGATCGAGCGAATCGGTCGCGCCGAGAGCGCGCGCGGCCTCGCGGCGGCCGGCCAGCGGATCCGAAACAATGATCCGGGCCGCCCCGGCAAGTCGTGCGCCCTGCACCACCGAGAGGCCAACGCCGCCGAGCCCGGTCACGAGCACCGTCGAACCCTCCTCCAGTCGGGCCGTGTTGAGGACGGCCCCCACGCCGGTTTGCACCGCGCAACCGATCACACACGCGATACCGAGCGGCACATCGGCGGGGATGCGCACCGCACCGGTGGCCGGCGTCACGACCCGCTCGGCGAAGCCGCCGACGTTGACACCGCGGTAAACCACGGCGCCCTCGCGCGAAAGGCCGGTCGATCCGTCAGGAAATGTATTTGTCGCGATGCCGATGGCATTGACACAGAGCGAGGCCTCGGCGCGCACGCACCAGTAGCAGGTCCCGCAGGGCGGACAGGGCGTCACCACGACGTGGTCTCCCGGTGCCAGGCCGGTCACGCCGGGACCGATCTCCTCGACGATGCCCGCGGCCTCGTGACCGAGCACGATCGGCGTCGGGCAGGGGAAGACGCCATCGGCCAGACTGAGATCCGAGTGACAGATCCCGCAATGCGTGATGCGCACGCCCACTTGGCCCGGGCCGGGCGGCGTGATGACGATATCGTCGCACAGCCGGAGTGGTCCACCTTGTTCTTCCAGAATTGCTGCCCGCATGTGCTTCCTCCCGAGAGCGGCGGCGGCGCCGTCCCCGGCGCCGATAGAGGTCAGGGCGGGCGCGGCCAAGCCCGGGACGCCGGATTCGGGCGGAGTACCGGCTGACCCCGCCCGGTCCGGCACACGCGAGCCGGCCGCGCGGGCACGATCACGGACGGACCGAGACTCGCGCGAATACCGTATCCGCTGCTCCCGCGCCGCGGGCGGTCACCCTCGCGAGAAAGGGCGCGGGCGAATTGACGATCGCTCCGCTTGCCGCATCGGTGACGGGCCGCGCGCGGTCACCCTCGCGGGAAAGGGCGCCCCGCTTCCGCCTGGAAGCGGGCGATCCAGCGTGCGTTGGTCGCATCGCCCTGACGGGCATGGGACAGCCCGTCGATCTTGGGCGGTGACGCGGCCACCCCGAGCCGGGCGAGCACTGCCGCGATCTGTGGCCCCGGAGTGACCACCAGTTCCTCGTAGACCAGTTCCAGCGGCTCGATCCCGCGTCGCTCAAAAAACTCCTGCCAGGCCCGCTCGTTCGCCTCGATCGTGTGCAGCAGACGCGAGATCTGCCGCGGCCGATAGACAGCCGGCAGGAGGGCGCGCTGGTGTGAGGCCCAGCGGCCGGTCTGCAGCGCACGCGCCCACGACACCGCCTGCGCGACCCGGTCCTCGCGCCGAATCCAGATCCAGCGCTCGGGCCCAAGCACTTCCGCGACGGGCCAGCCCCGGTCAAGGAACCAAAAACGCAGGTGGTGCCAGTGCAGCTTGAGGCCAAACCAACCGCTCGGTCCCGTCCGGCGCATACGGACGCGCGCCAGGTAGCGGCCGAGTCGCTCTTGGTTCCAGTGACCGCGCGTTGCGAGCCCGATCGCCGGGCCGCGCAGAAGACGCTGGCCAAGGCGACGCGCGGTCGTCTCGCCAAAACGGACCTCGAAGTCGCGGACCTGCATCGGGTTCAGGTACTCACGCGGGTCGCCGACCTCTCCAGTGAGTCGCAACAGATGGCCGAGCAAGGTGCTGCCGGTGCGCGGCAGCGATGCAATGACGAAGGTCCGCGCCGAGCCGCTCGGCGCGGGCGCGGGGAGATCGCCCTCGGGGCCGTTGCGCGGATCGAGAAACGGACTGCGGCGTCTCATCGGGTTCGAGCTTCGCGGACGCGCCCGCCCGGAGCCAACGCCCGGGTCACCGCCCGCAGCTCCGGCTCCCCGCAACGCGAACCGCCGCGGGCCGCGCCCGAAGGCCCGGCCTCTCCTGCGGCGATCGCTCCACCGCAAGCACGGACGGACGAACTGCCGCCGGGTCTGCCCTGCCGCGGGCTGCCGCAAGCTACGGCCACGGGCTCACGTGCCATGCCGGCACGCGCGGCCATGGCAGGGCGACTCCACGGGCTGCCGCAAGCTACGGCCACGAGCTCGGCCCGAGACCGTCGTCGTCGAGTTCGCACAACGACTCGGCCATGGACCGCCGCAAGCTCCTGGAACCGGCTCCGGGCCCGGTTCGCGCAGTGTGGACTGCCGCGGCGCGGCAGCTTTGCCTTGCTCCGGAGGCACGCGGGGAGGATAGATCATCGCGATGGCTTCATTCGATCTGGTGCTGCGCGGAGCGGAAGTGATTGACGGCACGGGCGCGCCGCGCCGACGTGCCGACCTCGGTGTCCGGGACGGGCGCATCGCCGCGCTTGGCGCGATCGGGCGTGGCGAGGGCGCGCGCGAGATCGATCTCGACGGTCGCGTGCTGGCGCCCGGCTTCGTCGATATCCACACTCATTTCGACGCTCAAATCTTCTGGGATCCCGCACTGACGCCCGCCTCCTTGCACGGCGTCACCAGCGTCGCCGGCGGCAACTGTGGATTCACCATCGCGCCGCTGACGCCGGAGGCCGGCCCCTACCTGATGCGCATGTTGGCGCGAGTCGAGGGGATGCCTCTCGAGGCACTCGAGACCGGCGTGCCGTGGAACTGGCGGAGCTTTGACGAGTACCTCGACCGGATCGAGGGCCGGCTCGGCATCAATGCTGGTTTTCTGGTCGGACATTCGACGCTGCGGCGCGTGGTGATGGGCGACGCGGCGACCGAGCGCGAAGCGATGCCCGCCGAGATCGACTCGATGGCGCGACTCCTGCACGAATCGCTGGCCGCAGGCGGACTCGGCTTCAGCTCGTCGCTCGCTCCGACCCACAACGATGCCGAGGGCCGACCGGTGCCCTCGCGCCATGCGAGCCGCGACGAACTGGTGCGACTCGCCAGTTGCCTGCGCGACCATGAAGGCACCTCGCTCGAGTTTATTCCGACCGTGGGCATGTTCGACGACTCCACGATCGAACTCATGATCGACATGGCGCTCGGCGCCGAGCGCCCGCTCAACTGGAACGTGCTCGGCATCTCGGCCACGTCGCGACGCACGATGGACAACCAGCTCATGGCGTCCGACCGTGCCGCCGCACGCGGCGCCCGCATTCTGGCTCTCGCCCTGCCCCAGCAGATGACGATGCGCCTCAATCTGGAATCGGGCTTCATCTTCGATGCCCTGCCGGGCTTCGCCGAAATCATCGCGCTGCCGCTGGCCGAACGCTGCCGACGGCTCGGCGACCCCGCCGTGCGTGCCGACCTCGATCGCCGCGGCAACTCGCCCGAGGCCGGCCTCTTCCGGATCTTCGCCAACTGGGGCGGCTTTCGGATCGCCGAGGCCTTCAGCGAGAGCACTCTCCCGTGGCGCGGCCACACCGTCGCCGAGGTGGCCGAATCACGCGGCATCTCCGCGCTCGACGCTTTCTTCGATCTCGCCATCGCCGACGGGCTGCGGACCTCCTTCATCCCGCCGCTGCCGGGCGACGACGACGAGACCTGGCGGCTGCGCGCCGAAATGTGGCAGGACCCGCGTGTGGTGGTGGGCGCCTCGGACGCCGGCGCGCACCTCGACATGATCGACACCTTTGCCGCGACCACGTCACTGCTCGGGCCGGCCGTGCGCGAACGCGAGCTGCTGCCGCTCGAGACCGCCGTGCGACTGATCACCGATATCCCCGCAAGGCTCTACGGCCTGCGCCAGCGCGGCCGCATCGAATGCGGCTGGCACGCCGACCTGGTCGCGTTCGATCCGGCGACCGTCGGCCCCGGCCCGGTGCATACGCGGCGCGATCTACCCCAGGGAGCGGCCCGTCTCTATGCCGAGGCGAACGGCATCGCGCACGTCTTCGTCAACGGGGTCGAGACCGTGCGTGGCCGTGAATTGACCGGCGACCTGCCGGGCCGCGTGCTGCGTTCCGGCCGCGACACCGGGCCGAGCGGCTGCTGACCCCGGCTCGCGCGCCCCCAAAGACTTCGCTGGACACGACTGGCGCCTGACAACATGCAGCGTCGAAGTGACCTTGATGGCACCGAGAGCTGTGCAGGCACCGGTCGGCGCGCGGTCGGATGCGCCTGCACCGAGGGCAGCGCGTCGGCCTGCCACCGAGGCCTGCCTTGGCGCCGCCGCTGTCATTGGCAGATGGCTTGACCGCTGGATTTTGACAAATGATCTGTCCGATCCTGCCTCGGCCAGCCTGCGGAGGCGCCTGGGGCCGACCTGCCTTGCCGGCGCCGATTAGCTCCGGACGCCCGCGTGCCCTACCCTCGCAACATGCGCGACACCGTCGTCACCTTGCGGAACGGGAGACTCGAGGGTCTCATCGAGGATCGGCAGCTCGTGCTGCGGGGCTTGCCCTACGCCGCGCCGCCGATCGGCGCGCTGCGCGGGCGGGCGCCCGAACCCCATGGCGGCTGGCACGGCCTGCGGCCCGCGACTCGCTTCGGTGCCACGGCGAGCCAGAATCCACCCCTCGTGCCGATGACCCGTCGCCTGCTCGGAGCGGGCGGCTCGAGCGGCGAGGATTGTCTCACCCTCAACGTATGGACGCCGCGCCCCGACGGCCAGCGCCGGCCGGTGCTCTTCTGGATCCACGGCGGTGCCTTCGTCATCGGTTCAGGTTCGACCCCGCTCTACGAGGGCCGCCGTCTCGCGCGCTCGGGCAACGTCGTGGTCGTCACCATCAATTACCGTCTCGGCGCGCTGGGCTTCCTCTGTCACCCCTCGCTGCGCGATCACCGGGACGGCATCGTGCCGAACCTTGGCCTACGCGACCAGATCGCGGCGCTGGAATGGGTGCGCGACAACATCGCCGACCTCGGTGGCGACCCCGAAAACGTGACGATCTTCGGTGAGTCGGCCGGTGCGATGAGCATCGGCTGTCTGCTCGGCGCACCGCCGGCGCGTGGGCTCTTCCGACGCGCGATCCTCCAGAGCGGTGCGGCCTCGAATGTCTCGGACGGACCCGATGCCGCCCGAATCACCGAGGTCATTCTGCATGAACTCGGCCTCGGCCCCGACGTCTCGCCCGAACGTCTGCGCGCGTTACCCCTTGAGAGCATCCTCGAGGCGCAACGTAAAACCGCCTTCAAGCTTGGTTTTCAACTCGGCCTGCTACCCTTCCAGCCCTGCGTGGATGGCGACGTGTTGCCCGCCCCGCCGCTCGAACTGCTCGCCCGCAGCGGCACGGACGGTGGGCCGCCCGCCGAGATCATGCTCGGCACCAACCGCGACGAGTGGCGGCTCTTTCTGCTCGGCGATCGTGCGCTCTCCCGGCTTGACGAGTCCGCCTTCCGCAGCCGTCTCGAACAGGTTTTGGGCTTGGTGCCCGGGGCCGACCGTGCCGGCCTGCTCGCGCGCGCACTCGACACGTACGGCCCCGAGCTCGGTAGCGTGACGCAACGTTGGTGCGCCTTCCAGGCCGATCGAGTCTTCCACGCGCCGGCCGTCCTGCTCGCCGATCGGCTCGCCGCAGCGGGCTCGGCGGTGCGTCTCTACCGCTTCGACTGGTCGCCACCGCTCGTCGGCGGCTGGACCGGGGCCTTCCACGGCATCGAGATCCCGTTCGTCTTCGGCACCGTGCGCGACGGTTTTTTGGGAGCTACTCTGGGCTGGCAGCCCGAAGTGCGCCAGCTCGCCCGCCGGATGCGACGCGCGTGGCTCGAGTTTGCCCGCCACGGCGACCCAACCCACGAGCGGCTGCCCGACTGGCCGCACTGGTCAAGCGCGTCCCACCCCGGAGTCGTGCTCGGCCCGAGCGGTGGCCCCGCACTCGGCCTACCGAGCCCAACGGCGGCCTTCTTCGAGTCGTTGCTCGGCATGGCCCAGGCGGCCTGAGCAGCCGTAGAGCACGCCTGGAGGGGCGGCGGACCGCTCCAGCGGCCGGGTTCAGCGAAAGTGGATGGCCTTGCGCCGCGTCAGGTGGCGAAAGCCGTGCGGCGACAGGGTCGAGCCGAGACCGCTCGCACGCCAGCCGGTCCAGGGCAGGGCCGGGTCAAGAAAGTCGCAGCGGTTCTGGAAGATCGTTCCCGCCTCGACCTCGCGTGCGACGCGCTCGGCGCGGTCGGGATCGCGCGTCCAGACGCTCGCCGTCAAGCCGAAGGCCGAGTCATTCATGCGCGCGATCGCCTCGTCGTCGTCCCGTACCGTGGCCACTGCGACGACCGGGCCGAAACTCTCCTCCTGCATCAACGCGGCATCGTTGGGCACGTCGATCACAAGAGTTGGCGGAAAGTGATTCCCCGACCGGGCCGGGTCGCGACGGCCGCCGAGCACGAGCCGGGCCCCACGCGCGACGGCATCCTCGACCTGACTTTCGAGAAAGGCCGGCGCCGGGTGACGGGCAAGCGGGCCCAGAGTGGTCGCGTCGTCGAGTGGGTCGCCGTAGACGTAAGCCTCGAGATGCGGCTGCATCCGCGCGATCAACTCGGCGGCGATGTCGCGGTGCGCGTAGACCCGCTCGACCGCGCAGCACGACTGGCCCGCGTTGTAGCAGGCACCATCGACCACATTCTCGGCTGCAAACGCGAGGTCGGCATCCGCGGCGACATAGGCCGGATCCTTGCCGCCAAGTTCAAGCCCGACGCCACGCAGCCCGTCGGCGGCCTGACGGTAGACGGCACGGCCCACCGCAACCGAGCCGGTGAAGGCAACGTGCGCGATCTCCGGGGCGCGCGTCAGCCGGGCCGCATCATCGGGCAGCAGCACCAGATCCTGCACCAGGTCCGGCACGCCGAGCCCGCCGAAGGCACGCGCGAGTGCCCGACCGGTGAGGGGCGTGAGTTCACTATGCTTGAGAAGTACCACGTTGCCCGCGAGCAGAGCCGGCACCAGCACGTTGACCGGCACCAGAAGCGGGTAGTTCCAGGCCGCGATTTCGAGCACGATGCCAAGCGGGTGGTGCTCGATGCGTCGGCGCAGGCCGCCCTCCTCGGGCAGGACCTCGGCGGCAAGCGCCGCCTCGGCCGCACCGAGAGCCCATTCGGCGCGGGCCTGGAAGGTCCGCAGCTCACCGCGCGCCTGGGCCAGTGGCTTGCCCATCTGCAACGAGACCTCGCGCGTGACCGCCTCGCCCCCGGCGAGCAAGGCCTCCAGTCCGGCGCGAACCTGCGTCATGCGCTCGCCGAGCGGTACTTTGCGCCAGCGCGCGAAGGCCACCGCAGCCCGTTCGACGGCCCGCCCCACGGCGATCTCGTCGTCGACACCAATTTCAGCGACGGCCTTACCGTCCCACGGATTGCTCACCTGCACGGGGTTGGTTTCTTGTGTCGGCAGCCTACCGCCGGTCCGGGACGATCATCGCCGGCTCACTCCGGGGTGACGTAGGCGGCCGTGATGCCGCCATCGACCATGAAGGTCGAGCCGGTCGTGAACGAGCTGTCGTCCGAGGCGAGCCAGAGTGCCGCCCGCGCCATCTCGGCGGCCTCGCCGAAGCGGCCCATCGGAACGTGCCGGAGCCGGCGCTGGCGCTTCTCCTCGGTGTTGAGGAACTTCATCAAGAGTTCGGTCCGCAACGGCCCCGGGCAGAGTGCGTTCACGCGGATGCCCTCGCGGGCGTGGATTACTGCCAGTTCGCGCGAGAGAGCGAGCACCGCACCCTTGCTCGCGGTGTAGGCAAGCTGCGGCGTCGCCGCGCCAAGCACCGCGACGAACGACGCCGTGTTGATGATCGACCCGCCCCCCGAACGCCGAAGCGCCGGGATGCCGAACTTGCATCCCAGGAAAACACCCTTGACATTTACGGCGAAGGTCCGGTCAAAGACCGCCTCCTCGGTCGTGACCGCGTCGTCGTCGCGTGAGTCCATGATACCGGCGTTGTTGAAGAGGACATGCAGTGCGCCGAAGTGCTTCTCGGCCGCCGTCACCATCCGCTGGCAGTCGGCGGCGTGCGCGACGTCGGCAGCGACTGCAATTGCCTCCCCGCCCTCGGGGATCAGCCCGAGCGTCGCATCAAGGCCCTTGGCGTCGAGATCGACACAGACGACCCGCGCCCCCTCGCGCGCGAAGAGAATCGCCGACTCCCGGCCGATGCCGCTCGCCGCACCCGTGATGAGGGCCACCTTGCCATCGAGACGCATGCAGACTGCTACCAAGCGCGAACGCGACGGTCACCCCCGGGCCGTCCCGGAGCCCTCCTCAGATCCGCTCGAAGTAGCGCCGACGCTCCCAGTCCGTCACGGCCGTATCAAATGCGTCCTGCTCGACGCGGAAGAAGCGGGTGTAGTGATCGACGACCTCGTCGCCGAAGGTCTGCCGCGCAAAGATGCTCCGCTCGAAACCGTCGGTCGCCTCACGCAGAGACGCGGGCATGTGGGGCAGGCTCTCGGCGGCATAGAGATCGCCCACGAAGGCCGGCGGCGGCTCGATGCGCTTCTCGATGCCGTCCAGGCCGGAGGCCAGGGCCGCCGCATAGGTCAGGTATGGATTACAGTCCGCCCCGGGAGTCCGGCACTCGATCCGCAGGGAGTCTCCCGACCCCACGACGCGAAAGCCCGCGGTGCGGTTGTCCTTCGACCAGGCGATCCGGGTGGGTGCCCACGACCCGGCACGGTAGCGCTTGTAGGAGTTCACCGTCGGTGCATAAAAAGGCATGACGTCGCCGACATGCGCGATCCAGCCACCCAGGAACCAGCGGAACTCATCCGAGCAACGGATGCCACAGAAATCGTTCTCGCCCGCAAAGGCGCTGCGACCGTCGCGCCGCAGGCTCAGGTGTACGTGACAGCTCGAGCCGGCGTGCTGCTCACCGAACTTGGCCATGAAGGTCACGCTCTGGCCGAGCCTCTCGGCGGTCTCGCGCAAGCACTGCTTGTAGAGGTTGTGGCGATCGGCCATCGTCTGCACGTCGCAGTAGCGCACGTTGATCTCGTGCTGACCGAGACCCCACTCGCCCTTGGTGCTCTCCACGGGCAGCCCCGACTGGCGCAGCGCGCGCCGCACCTCGGCCCCGAGTTTCTCCTGCCGCATCCCCTGAAAAATGTGGTAGTCTTCGAGGTACCAGCCGGCGGGTTCGAGGTCGCGATAACCACCGCGCGCAGCGTCGCGGTAGCTCGTCTCGAAGGCATAGTATTCGAGTTCACTCGCGGCGTACGCCGTGACCCCAAGCGCGGTTGCGCGCTCGATCTGGCGCGTGAGCAGCGAACGGGGAGCCACCGGCACCGGCGCGTGGCTCGTGTTGCCCACCACGTCGCAGAGCACGATCGCGGTGCGGTCGAGCCAGGCTGCGCGGTGGAGCGTAGCCAGGTCCGGGACAAGATGAACATCTCCGTAGCCGAGTTTCCAGTTGGCAAAGGCGTAGCCCTGTACCGGCTCCATCTCCATGTCGACGGTCAGCAGGTAGTCGCAGGCGTGCGT
>SXLG01000100.1 GCA_005777805.1 Pseudomonadota bacterium | reverse complement strand
CGATCGAGGTTCCCGCCACCACGTCGGGTTCGATGCCGAGCGCGGCGAGCCCGCGCAGCACCCCGATGTGAGCCAAGCCGCGCGCCGAGCCGCTGCCCAGCGCAAGCCCGATGCGCGGCCGCGCCGGCGTCTCCGCGGCCGGTCGCGAGTTGCCTCTGCGGCGGGTCGCCATCGCCGCGAGGCTACCACCGCGGGAGCTGCCTGGGCGAGGGGCCGGCCGATCGATGTCGCGCGCGATTGCGCCGGCGGCTGCGGAGATGAAGGGGCAGGTCTTCCAAGCGAAGGGGAAACGGGTCGAAGCCCGTTACGATTCCATCAAGGGCTGCGCGGTCAGAGCCGTGGCGGTTCAAGCGAGAGGTGGCTGCAATCCCGAGGGTGCGCCGTGCGCATCGTGCTGGAGGAGGGATGGCGTGTGGCACCTCAGTCCCCGCGGGCGTGATCCCGAGGGTGTGCCTTGCGGAGTCCGTTGGTAGGGCCGTGACGTGCGCCGGAGTTGCGCTGGGCACCGCCCTGCTAGGGTCGGGACGTGTCGTCGGATCCGCTCCGGCTCGCCCTGGGCTTCGTGGCTGCGGCCGCGTTGTTCCTGGTGCTCGAGCAGCGCTGGCCGGCGGCGCCCGGTACTGCGGTGGTGGCGCGCAGTCGGCGCGCGGTTGGGACCGACGTCATCTACTGGTTCTTCACGCCGCTCGTGGCGCGCGGCCTGACACGGCTTGCGGTTGCCGTCGGCCTCATCGCGACGGCACTGCTGCTCGGCGTCCCGGCCGACCACGAACAGCTCCTGCGCGCGCTCGAGCCCGGTGGGCCAGTGGCCCGGCAGCCGCGTTGGCTACAGGCGATCGAGTTGCTCGTGCTCGCCGATCTGGCCGGCTACCTGAGCCACCGCTGGCTACACGGGCGCCACCTCTGGCCGATCCATGCCGTGCATCATTCCTCGACGCGCGTCGATTGGCTCGCCGCGGTGCGCGTGCATCCGCTCAACGACGCGCTGCCGCGTGTACTGCAAGCGATCCCGCTGGTATTTCTCGGGTTTGACGCGCGCTTGATCGCGGCGCTGATTCCGGTCTTCACCTTCTGGGCGATCCTGGTGCATGCCGCGGTGCCGTGGCGCTTCGGGCCGCTGCGCTTCTTGATCGCGAGCCCGGCTTTTCATCGCTGGCACCACGCGCTCGATGAGCAGGGGCTGCAGCGCAACTATGCGGGGCTATTTCCTGCGATCGACCTGCTCTTCGGGACGTATTACCTGCCGGTGCACGCGCCGTGCCGCTTCGGCACGCCCGATGCGCCGGTCCCGGACGGATTTCTGGCCCAGCTCGCGTGGCCCTTCGGGGGGCCGGGACGGGCGGCGCGCGGCGCCCGCGTGATCCCCCCGAGTCTGTGAGCGACGATGGGGTGGTGGCGGCCGACGGTCGCCACGGGTTTCATCAACCGTCGTCGGGGATGGTCTGGAGCGCGATTCGCCGGCCGTCCTGCAATTGACATTCGCCGACCGCACCATCGGCGAGGCTTGCCTCGGGCTCGGGCAGCGCCAGCCGGCAACGCATGGCCGAGCCGCGATCGCCGAAGAGCGTCGCGACGATCCGGCCGTAGTAGTTCTGCAGGAAAGTCGGGAAGCCCTCGCCCTCGACCCAGGGCGTGCCGAAGCGTCCCCAGGCGGGCCAGTAGGGCTGCCACGGCACCCAGCCGCCCCAGGCTGCGGCCAGGCGATCGGGCGTGGTGGTGAGGCCGATGCGCACGCAGCGGCCGTGGAAGCGCTCGCCCTCGGGCATCGTCAAGGTCAATGTACATGAAGCCCCGCCCGAGTCGCTGGTCCAGTTCGCGGTCAGGGGTCGTGCTCCGGTCATGCCCTCCTGCGTCAGACGCGCGGCGAAGCGTCCTCGCGCGGCGCAGCTCGTGCCGAGTGTCGCGAGCGCGAGGAGGAGGACGGCCGCGGCTACAGCGCTCCTCGCGGCGCGACGCGCGGGTGTGGCGCGCGCCAGCACGGCCCCCAGCCGGGAGAGGGCATCCCTCCACGGGCGAGGGGCTTCGGCGCGCTGACGGCGCAGGCCGAGTCTCCTGGGCATGACGCTCATCGACATGGGCTGCTTATCCGACCTGTCCGCACGGGCAAGCTTGGGCCGAGGTGCTGTTCGCGGGCACAACAGCGCCATGGTGTAGAGGGGGGGATGGGCTGCGATCGCACGACAGAGCAGGCGGGGAGTCTTCGTGGGTTGGCTCGTTGGGGCAGGGGGCGAGGCCGCGCCGGGCGTGCCCCGACCGTCTTCATCGTCGCGGGACAGGTGCTGCGCCCGGGCCTGCTCGGGCCAGCGAGCCTGGTGCGTGGCCCGACCGGCTGCCGTCGTGCAGCGGTCTCAGGCGCGTTCTCCCCTCGCGCGCGGCGGGCTGCCGGGATCTGGCTGGCCTTGCTCGCGGCGTGCGCCGCACCGCGGACGCCCGAGCCAGAGCCCGCGAGCTGGGTCGTGGCGCCGGGCGAGACTTTCGAAATTCGCCTGCCCACGACCGCCGGCACAGGCTTCACATGGGAGGTGACGGGCGAAATTGATGCCCAGGTGATCGAGCTGGTCAGCAAGACGATCGACGATTCCGCCCTGGTGGCCGAGCGCGTCGGTGCGCCGGCCACCGCTGTGCTCACCTTTCGCGGCGTGGCCCCCGGAACAACACGATTGACACTCGGCTACCTGCGGCCGTGGGAGACCGGGGTCGGTCCCGCGCGGGTTGCCGACTACGCCGTGCGCGTTCGGGCGCCCTGAGCATGGCGGTCGGTGCGCCGAGCGGGCCGGCGGCCGACGATCAGCACGCGTGCGAACTCGAAGGCCCATGGACATGGCAAATCTAGTGGCGACAGGAGAGGCAGCCACACGGGAGTGCCGGGCGGCCCTGGCGTTGGCGGGTGTCGTGCCGGCGACGATCCGTGACATCTCCGTGCCCTATCGAATCTGTCCGCTCGGTGCGCACAGCGACCATCAGGGCGGCGTCGTGCTGGGGCAGGCGATCAATGTCGGTACGCATCTCGCGTTTGTCCCGACGCGCAGCGGTACCGCGGCCTGTCGGCTCGAGAGTCTCAACTATCCGGGCGTGGCCGTCTTTGACGCGGCGAGCCCAGTGCCACCCCGAGCGCCCGCGTGGGCACGCTACGCATGGGCCGCGAGTTGCGTCGTTGGCAAGCGCGCGGGCGGCCCGATGCGCGGCGTCGAAGCGGTGGTGCAGGGCGACCTGCCGGGCGGCGGGCTCAGCTCGTCCGCCTCGGTGCTGGTCGGCTGGCTGCTCGCTTTCGCGGCGGTGAATGACGTCGACTTCACGGCCGCCCAGCTCGTGCACGCGGGGCTGCGCGCCGAGGTCGAGGGGGTTGGCGTCAAGGTTGGTCTTCTCGATCCCGCTTCGATCGTGGCCGCCCGGCGCGGGCATCTGCTGGCGATCGATTGCGCCGATGAGAGCTGGCAGGCCGTGCCGCCGGGACCCGGCGCGAGCGAGGCGCGCTTCCTTGTCTGCTTCTCCGGGGTGACGCGGGCTCTCGCCGGGAGCGAGTTCAATCAGCGCGTCACAGAGGCCCACGCGGCTGCGGCCCGTCTCGCGGCCGCTGGCGGCTTGGTGGCGACGCGCCTCGGTGAACTGCCCGACGAGCTGTGGCGCGCGCACGGCGAGGACCTGCCCGAACCGCTGCGCCGGCGCGCGCGGCACTTCTTCGCGGAGCGCGCCCGCGTTCTCGCGGGCCTCGAGGCGTGGCGCTGCGGCGACCTGATCGGTTTTGGCGCAGCGATGTCGGCCTCGTGCCGGAGCTCGCTCGTCAACTGGGAAGTCGGCTCGCGCGAGCTGGTCGCACTGCAAGGTCTGCTCGGCGAGATACCGGGCGTGCTGGGAGCGCGCTTCAGCGGTGCGGGGTTTGCCGGCTGTGTGGTCGCGCTGGTCGAGGCCGGGCGGGCCGAGGCCTGCCGCGATCAGATCGAGAGCCTCTATTGCGCGGCCGTGCCGGAGTTCGCGATGGCCGCGCGCTTCTTCGTTGCCGAGAGTGTCGATGGAGTGCAGCCCCAATGAAACTTCTCTTGCTCTGCGCCGGCTTTGCGACGCGACTCGAGGCGATCACGCACGGCGGACCGAAGCCGCTGCTCGAGATCGCCGGGCGCAGTCTCCTCGATCGTCTGCTGGACGACCTGCTCGGGGGTGCCGCTGCCGCTCCTCGGCGCGATCGGGACGAGTGCTCGGCCGGGGAGGGCTGCAGCGGGAGGGGGACTCCCCGAGACAAGGCGCGGACGGCCGGAGAGCGCGCTTCGCCAAGCGTCGGCGAAGGCCGGGAGCAGGACGGCGGCGGGAAGGGCGCGGGCGCTTCTCCGGGCGTGGGCGATGTTCGGGCGGGCGAGATCGACGAGATCCTGGTCGTGACGAACGCCCGTCATTTCGCGGCGTATGAGGCCTGGGCCACGACCCGGCCCGTCGACGATCCGCCCCGGCGCATCCTCGACGACGGGGCCACCGGCAACGCGAATCGACTTGGTGCGGTGCGTGACCTGGCGCTGGCGGTCGAGGCCTTTCGTCCGGGGGCGCCACTCCTGGTGGCGGCCGGCGACAACCTCTTCCGCTTCGATTTCGCCGAATTCCTTGACGACTACCGGTGCCGACCACGCTCTCTGGTGCTGGCCATGCGTGAGCGTGATCTGGCCCGACGGCGACGCTCGGGTGTGGCGCGACTCGACGACGAGGGACGTATCCTCGAGTTCGAGGAGAAGCCGCCCCACCCGCGTGGCGAATGGGTCTGTCCGCCGGTCTACATCTTCGCGGCGGACGCGCTCGCCGAGTTGCCCGCCTTTCTGAACGTCGCCCCGGATACCGATGCACCGGGCAACTTTGTCGGCTGGCTCGCCCGGAGAGGACTCGTCTGGGCGCATCGCATGGCCGGCGAGCGCTTCGACGTCGGCACGCCCGAGAGCTGGGCGGCAGCCCCGGCCTGGCTGGCACGGAGTCACGCTTGAAGGAAGATGGATGCGCTGCGACGTGCCACAGCAGTGCCATCTTGAGCTGCAGCGCCCGCGCGGAGTCGCGCTTGAAGATGGATGCGCTGCGACAGCCGTTGCTTGCGACATTCGCCGCCTTGGCATAGCCCGCCCGGCAGACACTCGACCCGATTGGCGCGGGCGGGACCGGGCGCTCGGGCGTTCGGGCCGCGCATCGAAAGAGAGTCCGAGCGGGCGGGAGAACGGTGAGTCAACGCACTTCGATTCGGATCGACGACCTCAGGGAACCCAGGCTTGGCGAGATGCAAAAAGCTGCGCTCGACTGGGCCGCGAGCCAGGAGATCCGCTTCGAGGAGAAGGAACTTCTGGCCGAGGCCGCCCAGCGGACCGGTCTCTCTGATTTCGGAAGAGACGCTTTCCGGCCACGGCTCCGGGCCCAGCTTGCCGCGATCGAGGGCGACCCCGGCCTCACGGGCCTCGGCCGGCTGATCTTGCGCCGGCGTCTGGTCGGGCTCCTCGTCGCGCGGCTCAGGCTCGAGGACTTCCTCGGGCGCTACCCCGAGGCGCTGGCGATCGAGCTCGAGCCGCCCATCGTCGTGGTCGGGCTGCCGCGCTCGGGCACCACCCATCTGGTCAACCTGATAGCCGCCGACCGGCGCTTCCGCGCCCTGCCCTGGTGGGAATGTCAGGAGCCGTTTCCCGCACCCGGAGAGGGGCCGGGGCCCGACGGCCTGGACCGCCGCTTTGCTCGCGCACTCGCAAACTACGAGGCCGAGACAGCGATGGCGCCGATCACCCGAGCCATGCACGACCGCCGTCCCGAAGCGATCGAGGAGGAGTGCGAGCTGCTCGATCTCGACTTCGCCGGCTACACGCTCGAATGGCACGCCCGCGTGCCGGGCTGGCGGGACTATTACTTTGGGATCGACCAGGACGCGTCCTACGCCTACCTGGTGCGGATCCTGAAGGCGCTGACCTTCCTGCGCGGGCCGCGTCGCTGGGTGCTCAAGACGCCGCAGCACCTCGAGTGGCTCGGGCCGCTGCGCCGCACTTTCCCCGAGGCGACGTTCGCTTTCACGCTGCGCGACCCGGTCGCGGTGCTCCAGTCGGCGATCACGATGCTGGGCTATGGCGATCGGGTGCGCCGTCACGAGGTCGGGTTGGGCGAACTCGCGACCTACTGGACCGACCGGGTCGAACGACTGCTGCGTGCCTTCGTCCGCGACCGCGACCAATTCGCGGGTGAGAATGCCATCGACGTCGAGTTCCATGAGTTCATGCGCGATGACGTCGCGATGGTGGCGCGTATCTATGCGATGGCGGGGATGGAGATGACCCGCCCGGCACGGCGTGAGCTCGACGCCTACATGGAGGCGCACCCACGCGGGGCGCACGGCCAGATCGTCTATGATCTCGAAGGTGATTTTGGACTGAAACCCGCCGCGGTGCGCGAGCGCTTCGCGTTCTACTTCGAGCGCTTCCCCGGGGTTCGGCCGGAGGTTTGAGAACGATGCAGCAAGTCAGGATTCATGGACCTGCCGACGTGCGACTCGACGAGGTCGAGGCACCGTGCCCGGGGCCGCGCGATGCCGTCGTGCGGATCGCGGCCTGCGGCGTGTGCGGCAGCGATCTCAAGTACATCGAACTCGGTGGTCTGGCCGGACCCGGCCCTGCCCCCATGCCCCTCGGCCACGAGGCCGCCGGTATTGTCGAGTGGGTCGGTGCCGAGGTTTCGGATCTGACCGTGGGCCAGCGCGTGGTGATCCATCCCGGTGATGATCAACTCGGTCGCATCGGCAACGGTGGCGCCGAGGGCGCGCTGGCGCCGCGGCTGCTCGTTCGCGAGGCGGCACGCGGCGGTCGGCTCTTCGATGTTCCCGAGGGCCTGCCGCTCGACGTCGCCGCGTTCGCCGAGCCCCTCGCGGTCGGGATGCATGCCGTCGAGCAGGCCGACGTGGTCGCCGGCGACAAGGTGGTCGTCTTCGGCTGCGGTTCGATCGGGCTCGCGGCAGTGGCGACGCTCCTCGATCGGGGCGCCCGGGACGTAATTGCGGTCGATCTCTCGCAGCGTCGGCGCGAGCTGGCACTCGAACTGGGCGTCCGCGCTGCACTGGATCCGGCGACTGACGATATCTGGGCCCAACTGGCCGCCCTGCACGGGACGGTGCCATCGATGTTCGGCCCGATGCCGGCGGCGTGCGCTTACATCGAGGCCTCGGGGGCGTCGGCGCTGATCGGTCAGATCATCGACCATGCCGCGCCGCACGCACGGCTCGCGGTCGTGGCCCTGCATTACGCACCGATCCCGACGAGCTTCCTCATGATTCTCATCAAGCAGCTCACGATCCGCGGCGCGATGGAATACCCTGCGCGCTTCGAGGATGCGCTCGATCTCCTGAGCCGGCGCGACATCTCGCCGATCATCACGCACCGCTTCCCCCTCGAGCGTTTCAATGAGGGACTGGCGCTGCTCAAGGGTTCGCGCGACTGCGGCAAGGTGATGATCACGCTGAGCGACGACGCTTAGGAGTGCTGCACGGCGCAGGCGGCGCGCTCGGCGGCCATGCTGCGTGATCGACCGGCGCTACGGCCGCCAGAACATCGACGCCGCGCGGCAGTCGTGCTGCACCGCGGCAGGGATGCAGCAGGGGGGCTGTCGGTGCGCACCGGTTTGGTTGACCTGCGGTCGCGAGACGCGCTAGCGCTAGCCGGTGCCCGAGATGCCACCGCTCTATCGCTCGCGGCCGGGCGCGCACGAGATCAAGCCGGCCTCGGCCGAGCGCGCGACCGAGGTCGGACCCGACATCTGGGTCTCGCCGGGCCTGTCGAACGCCTATCTCATCCGGACGCCGGCCGGGCGAGTGATCGTCAACACCGGTATGGGTTTCGAGGCGGGCGTTCATCGGGCCAACTTCGACGCTGTCGATTCCGGCCCGGTACGTTGGATCGTTCTGACCCAGGGCCATTACGATCACGTCGGCGGGGTCGATACCTTCCGCGAGCCGGCGACACAGGTGGTGGCGCACGCGAATTTCGGAATCTGGCGCGACGACAACGAGCGGCTCGAAGCCTTCCGCTCGCGTAACGCGGCGTTCGCCTGGCTCCATGCCATCATGGCGGCGCTCGAACATGCCAAGCGTCGCTCCGCCGGAGACCTGCCGGCGCAATCACGACCCGAGCCGACAGCGACCTTTGCGGACACGCTGCACTTCGTCTGCGGCGGCCGGAGCTTCGATCTTCTCTCGACGCCTGGCGGCGAGACCACCGACTCGATCGTGGTCTGGCTGCCGGCAGATCGCATCTGTCTCTGCGGCAACGTCTTTGGCGCGCTGTTCGGCCACATTCCGAATCTCGTGACGATGCGGGGCGACCGCTATCGCGATGCCCTGCAGGTCGCGGACTCGATCGAACGGGTGCGCCAACTCGAGCCCGAGTGCCTGCTCACGGGTCATTTTGAGCCTATCCGCGGCCGCGAGCTGATTCAGCGCGAGCTCGTGCGCCTGCGCGACGCCGTCCTCTTCCTGCATGACGAGACCGTCAAGGGCATGAATGCTGGACGTGACGTCCACACCCTGATGCGTACGATCGAGCTGCCGCCGGAACTCGACGTAGGGCAGGGCTACGGCAAGGTGGCGTGGAACGTGCGGGCCATCTGGGAGAACTACGCCGGCTGGTTCCACCATCGCTCGACGAGCGAACTCTACCCCGTGCCGCCCGCAGCGGCGTTTGCGGATCTGGTCGAGTTGGCCGGGGCCGAGGCCCTGGTGACGCGCGCACGGCGCCACCTGGAGGCGGGCGAGACGGTGGAAGCACTGCAGCTGAGCGAGATCGTGCTGTCGGTCGACAACGCGCACGTAGACGCGCGGGTGGTCGCGCTCGGGGCACACGAGGCGCTGCTCGCAAGGAGCGTTAACTTTTGGGAGACGGCATGGCTCAGACGGCAGATCGAGCGCCTGCGGGCATGAGCGCGCCCGGGGATACGACCGCGGCGCCGCGTGGGCAGGCGTGTTTCGATTTTGCGGGCGCGCGCGTTCTGGTCACCGGCGGTACGAGCGGCATCGGCCACGCGATTGCATGTTCCTTCGCCGCGGCAGGAGCGCAGGTCGTCGTGACCGGTACGCGGGCGTCGCATACGGAATATAAGACCGACCTCCAGGGTCTCGAGTACCGCCGTGCGCGGATGACGGAGGGTGACGAGTTGGCCGCTCTGGGCGCGTCCTTCAAGGAGTTGGACGTGCTGGTCAACAACGCCGGCGCCAACCTGCCCGGCGGCCGCGACGAGTGGCAGCCCGAGGTCTTCGCCGAGGCGCTGGCGATCAATCTCGGCGGCGCTTTCCGCCTGACCCAGGCCTGCCACACCGCACTGCGGGCGAGCCGGCTCGGGGGTGGGGCGAGCGTCGTCAATCTGGTGTCGATGTCGGCCTGGCGGGCGGTGCCGCTCGTGCCGGGCTATGGCGCAGCCAAGGCCGGGCTGCTGCAGCTCACCCGCAATCTGGCCATGCTCTGGGCCAGCGACGGTATCCGCGTCAATGCAATCGCGCCCGGCCTGATCCTGACCCCGATGACCGAGATCGTTGCCGCAATCCCGGCGCTCGAGGCCGAGCAGATGGCGCATATTCCGATGCGGCGTTTCGGGCGGCCCGAAGAGGTCGCACCAGCGGTGCTCTTTCTCGCGAGCGAGCAGGCGAGCTACGACACCGGCCACGCCTTCGCGATCGACGGCGGCTACCTGACGGTCTGACCTTGCCGGGCGCCGCTCTGTTGGCGCGGGCGGAGGCGGCGCGCTCCCGCCGAGTCCAGCCGCGTCGATCCGAGGACGCGATCTCTGCGCGCCCGGTGTCGATCGTCGCAACCGCTGCCAGATGGCGCCGGCTGGCGGTCCTCGACCGCGTTTGGGATACGTATCTCGACGCGAGGCGCCTCAGCCGGGCCGGAGATTTGCAGCCGCCCGCCGAGGAGGCTCAGACACGCCCGCACGATCGCCGTTCGGAAGCGGTTGCTGAGGAGATCGGGACGTTGTGCCCGGCGGGATACAGGCTGGTGAGCAGCGGTGGCACTCGCCATGCCGACCACCAGTTCCGTGCCCTCGACGCGGGTCTCGACTACAAGCGCGCTGGTCGCCTGGTCGGCAAGGTCGGCTGCGAGGTGGAAGAGTGCGCGCTCGAGTAGCCGTGCATCGGTGTGGATTGCAGTGGGGCCTCCATGGACAGGGATCTTGACCGACCGGAATGGCGCGTCGCGTGCGCCTTTGCGCTGCGCACGGGGCAAGGCGCCAACGACTCGCGCGAGGAGAGGCTCGAGCGGCGTCTCTTGCCACGCCAGATCGACCCGGCCGCCGCCAGCGTCGCCGAGAAAGAGCAGATCCTCGACCAACCGGCAGAGATGGCGCGACTGGTCGGTGGCGCGGGCCAGAAGGTGACGTTGGTCGTCACTCATCGACGCACAGTTGTCGTCGAGCATCTCGAGGTGGCCCATGACGGCGGCGAGCGGTGTGCGTAACTCGTGCGAAACGAGGCCGAAGAAAGCATCGTGGTCGCTCCTCGCCAGTGCGGCCAGGTCGGGCTCTGCAGTCGCAGGCCGCGGCGTGTCGGCGTGCGCGCTTGCCACGCAGTACGCCCCTGAGCTTGCCGGGTGGAGCGAGTCGATCTGCGCGAACCTCGGTGATATGCTCTTGACGGACACAGGGGGGAGCCCATCGGCGCGCACGGCGGCGGCCGCACTCGCGCCGAGCACCGCACCGGCGATCGCAGCCAGATTCTCGAGCGCGCGTTGGTCCGCCGGCGACCAGCGGCGCGGTACGATGTCGGTCGTGACCAGGGCTCCGATGAGGGCGCCGTCGTGGCGCAGAGGGATTCCCGCCGCGTAGTCGACGCCGGCACGACGCGGCGGGCGGATACGGTGACCCGGTCCGGGCGGAGCCCAGAGCACGAGTCCGGTGCGGGTGATCGCGTCCTGCAAAAGAGCGAGCAGGTCGACCGGGCCGCCTGCGGCCTCGTCGGCGAAGCGCTCGCTCTGGCTGAAGCTGCCCACGATGCGGACGCCCTGGGTGTTGGCGAGCATCCCGATGGCCGCATGTTCGAAGCCAAGCCGTGCCACGAGATCGGCGGCGAGGTGGCGTGCCTGCTCCTCGATGGGGCGGTTGGCGCGCTGTGCCACGGCTCCGGCGAGAGCCAGGTGCTCGGCCATGCTCTCCCGTTCCCGCTCGCGTTCAGCGGCGAGGCATCGCGCTCGCTCGGGCGTCACCCGGGGATCTCTCCCCGCATGATTTCGGGAGACCGGAGAGCAGCCGCACGCAGGGCTCGCCCGGGTGTCACCCGCGCATCTCGCCAAGAAGGGTTTCGAGCGGCTCCGCCACTTCGAAGACAGCTGAGCGGAACTCGAAGGGATCGCCCAGCTCGCGCGAGAGCGTGTCGAAGTCGTCGGGCCAGGGAGCCACACCGAGATCAGAGCCATCGGCACGCTCGATGTGCCTGAGCCAGTTCTCGGCCAGTGCGACGACACCGGGTGTTGTCGCGGGGCTGCGGTCGGTGGGTGCGTGGTGGTGCGCGATCGCGGCCACCGCCGACGCGGGCAGCCGCCACGCCTCCGCGAGCCAGGCGCCGGCTTGATCGTGGCCGACATCAAGTATCTCGCGTTCGCGAGCTGGATCGTCGCCGGCGGTGGAGAGCAGGAGGGCAGCGTGCTCGGGATGGCGGAGCAGCAACACGGCGCGGCCGATGTCGTGCAGGAGGCCGGCCGTGAAGGCCTCGTCGGAGCCGAGCTTGCCGGTGCGGCGTGCGATCAGGCGAGCGGCAGCACCGACACGGACTGCGTGCCGCCAGAGCAGGCGCAGCTCGGCCGCTCGATGCGGTAGAATATTGTGCCAGACACCAACGGCGATGGCGAGGCTCTCGATCTTGCTCCACCCGAGCGCCATCACCGCGCGCGAGACGCTGCTGACGCCGCTACGCGGTCCGTAGAAAGCGCTGTTGGCAGCGCGCAGCACACGCGCGGCCAGTGCGTGGTCGGCCTCGACCACGGTGGCGAGCTCGCGCGGCGTCGCGCTCTCGGAGTGCAGCAGCTCGAAGAGATGGGTCAGCGTCGGGGCCAGCGCGGGCAGGTCGCGCGTCGCCAGAATCTCGGCACGCATCCGTGCCGCCCGCTGTGCCCGTCCGTCTTCCATGAGCGCCGGGCCCGCCGGCCGTGCGGCGCACACCGCTTGCGGGGGGCCCGTCCGGCCATCGGCCGCTCGCGCTCCACTCTTGAGAAGTCGCCGCGGCTCTTCGCCGACAAGGCTGGCCCGCCGGCGCGGGGGGCTCAGACCCGGATCGTGGCCCAGGCCCCGGTGTGGAAGCGCCAGCCCTTGAGCAGCGCCCGCATCACGTAGTCGCCGATCAACGTCGCCCAGAGCCACGCGAGCCCGAGCGAACCGATCGACACGACCAGCCACGAGAGCCCAAGGCGCACGCCATAGAAGGTGATCAGCACCGTCAACAATGGAAAACGGGTGTCGCCCGCGCCGCGCAGGGCGCCGCCCAAGGTCGAGTCGAGTGCCATGAAGGGCTGCGCGATTCCGAGCATGACAATGAAGGACACCGTGTTGGCGACCACCGTCGGGTTGTTCACGAAGACGCGCGCGATTGGTTCCGCCTCGAGGGTGATCAGGATTCCGGCAGCAGTCATCAGCACGACCGCCATGGCGCTGGCGAGCCAGCCGGCACGCCGGGCGTGGTCGGGCTGGTTCGCGCCCAGGCTCTGACCGACCAGTGCCGAGGCCGCCGCCGCGAAGCCAAAGCCCGGCAGGAACGACAAGGCTAGTATACGGACGCCGATGAAGTAAGCCGCGACGGCGTCGGTGCCGTAGCGCACAGCGAAGACCAGGTAGATGAAGAACCCGATCTGCATCAGCGCCTGCTCGAGGGCGGTGGGCGTACCGATCTTGAGCACGCGCCGGATGGTCTCGCGGTGCGGTCTGAGATCGTGGGTGTAGAGGCCGAGCCTCAGCCGGTGGCTCATCATGAGGCCGAGCGCGATCGCGGCACCGGTGGTGAAGGCGAGGGTGGTGGCGAGCGCCGAGCCGCGTACGCCGAGCGCCGGGAAGCCGAGATGGCCGAAGATCAGGATCCAATTCAGGATCACGTTGACGATATTGACGATGACGCTGATCGCAAGCGGGGTGCGGGTGTCGCCGGCGCCGCGCAGGGCCGAGCCGATCACGAAGAGAACGCTGCCCGGCACCGCCGAGAGCAGGACCAGGCGCGTGAAGGCCGCGCCCTGCCGGGCGACGGCGGGTTCGACGCCGAAGGCCTCCACCAGCGCGGGCGCGAGCAAGGCAATCGGCACCACGACGGCGGTGGCGAGTGCCGCGGCGGTGACGATGGACTGCCCGGTGACAGCCGAGGCTTCGCGTGACTCGCCCGCACCGATGTGGCGGGCGACGATCGCGAGCGCCCCCGTGCCGACCGCCGACATCACGATCGAGACGGCGTTCAGAATCTGGCCACCGGTACCGACGGCCGCGACCGCCGTTGCGCCGAGCTGGGACACCATCACCATATCGACGAGTGCCACCAGTGACTCCGAGAGCATGGCCAGGATCACCGGCCAGGCGAGGCCCCAGACCGCGCGCGACGCGTCCCGCCGGGGCGTGCCCAGCACCGCGTCGTCGGCCATGGGCAGGGGAATGATCTCGCTATCGGGGGTCATGGGAGAGCGGGTCTTTCAATTTTGGATTTAACGAAGGTCCTGACGCAGCCTTGCCGGCAACCAAACGCTCGCGGCCAGCGTCCGGGTTGCGCGCGGCTGGGTCCAGCCAAGGCCCCGGGGGCCGTCTCCACGCCCGTGACTCCCTAGCGCGCGCCCGCGCGTGGCGCGACGTCGCATGCGCGCGCGGGCCGTGGGTGCAAACCTATCGGGTCTGGAAGCCGCTGTAGGAGGTGATCTCCCCGAGCAGCACACGAGCGATCAGGCGGTCTCACCGAGGCTGCCTCCGCCCGACCAAGAATGCCGTCCGCCCGGACCAAGCCCCCCGTTACGTAGCCCTGCCCGCAGCGTATTCTTGAGTGGGAGACGGAACGAAATCCAGAGAAGGAGGACACACCATGAGAGCGTCGGCATTTGTAGGGTTGGCTGCAGCGGCACTGGTCGCGGCGACTCCGTTGGTCGGATTCGCCGGTCCCGGCGGCGCGCGGCGTGGACTGGACGAGCGCGCGCTGGGTGCGATGCGCAAGCAGCATCAGGCCGAGCCCCACGCGCTCACCGGGACGGCCGAGACGGAGGCTGAGACGGCGATCGGGAAGCCCGGCGGGGGCCACTGGCACCCGAGCCGTGTCGGCAAGCAGGGCGGCAAGACTTCGCATCTGGTCGTGCGGCCCATGGAGGGCTCCATGGAGTCCATGAAGGGAACGGACTGAGCTGTAGGCCCTCGGCTCGCTACGGACCTGCGGTCTCAGCGCGATGCGGCTGACGTGATCGCCTCAAAGGGGCGATCACGCGTTGCGAGCCGTCGAGCCGATCGGTCTCACTGCGAGACGACTGACGTTACCCCGTCCAGTAGACATCTGCGTGACGTGGGGCGATCGTCTCAGCGCGATGCGGTCGCCTCCAGCAGGCGGATGCGGTCTTCGAGCGCGGCACGGGTCGCGCAGCCCGGAACCATTCGAGCGTGCACCTTCCGGAGCATGTCGACCATGGCTTGACCGGGAATGCGGCGCGCTTCGAGAAGATCGAGGCCGAACAGATCGGCTCGGTGCTCGGCCGACAGGGAGCCGGCGCGGCTGGCAAGTCCCGCGAAGCCCGGCGCCGCGCTGCTCAGGGCCTCCGCTTCGAGATGACCGATTTCGTGCGCCAGAGCAGCCGTGATTTCGTCGTCATCGAGCGCGTCCACCAGACCACTTGTCAGAAAAATTTCGCCGCTAGGCCAGGCGAAGGCGGACAGGCTAGGCGCCGCGAGCACCCGCAGACGCAGCCGAGGCTCGCGGCGCTCGCGTGTCACGGCTTGCCAGGCGACGCGAGCGCGCGGGGCGACATCTACGTCGGCCACGATCCCACCTTGTTCCTGGATCCAGCGCTCGGGTGCGCGTGCGAGGCGCTTGGCGCCGAGATGACACCCGCCCAGACCGACCAGAACGGCCAAGCCCAGGATCAGAAGCAAAGCGTGTCGCACGGGGCCGG
>SXLG01000099.1 GCA_005777805.1 Pseudomonadota bacterium | reverse complement strand
CGCCATCGCCAGGGCCCCGAGCCCGTAGCCCTCGCGCAGCACGATCGTACCGAAGGTGACACGCAGCTCCGCTCCGGCGACGAAGAGCCCCGCCGCACGACGGACCAGCCCCGTCGCTTCGGCCTCGGGCCCGACCATGATGCCTGGCGTATCGCATAGAAACAGAACCGGCAGTCCGAAAGCGTTGCACAAGCGCAGGAAACGAGATGCCTTGTCGGCTCCATCGCCATCGATGGCACCGGCGAGATGGGCCGGGTCGTTGGCGACGATACCGAGCGGCCGACCTTCGACGCGCGCAAGCGCGGTCATCATGCCGCGACCGAACTCGCGCCTGAGCTCGAGGACGCTTGCCTCGTCGGCAAGTCCCTCGACCACAGCACGCACGTCGTAGATCCGGAGGCGATTCTCCGGCACCCGGGCGCGCAGCGCCTCCTGCGGGGGCACGCGCCCGCACGCCGTCGCCCCCTGAAAATAGGAGAGTGCCCGGCGGGCCAGTGCCACGGCATCAGCCTCGTCGCGGGCAGCGACGTCGACCACGCCATTTCCGAGCTGGACGTCGAGCGGGCCGATCTCCTCGGGCCGGAAGACCCCGAGGCCGCCGCCCTCGATCATCGCCGGCCCGCCCATGCCGATGTTGGTGCCCGGCGTCGCAATCACGACGTCGCAGCAGCCGAGGAGCGCGGCGTTGCCGGCAAAGCAGCGGCCCGAGGCGATGCCGACCAGAGGCACCTTGCCGGCCAGCCCCGCGAAGAGGGCAAAGGCGAGACAGTCGAGCCCGGTCACGCCCATCGCGTCGGTATCTCCGGGCCGGCCGCCACCACCCTCGGCGAAGAGCACCACGGGCAGTCGTTCGCGCGCGGCCAGCTCGAAGAGGCGATCCTTCTTGCGGTGGTTCTGCGCGCCCTGGGTGCCCGCGAGCACCGTGTAGTCGTAGGACACGATCACGCAGCGGGCGCGCCCGGCACCAATTTCACTGGCATTGACGCTCGCGATACCGCCGACCAGCCCGTCGGCCGGCGTGTTGCGCGCGAGATCGTCGAGCGCGCGCCGTCGGCGCTGGGCGGCAATCACCAGCGGGCCGTACTCGACGAAGCTGCCGGGATCGCAGAGGTCGGCGAGGTTCTCGCGTGCGGTCCGCTGCCCGGTCTTGCGACGGCGCGCCACCGCCTCGGGCCGCGCCTCGTCAAGCACAAGTGCACGTCGGCCCTGCACCTCGACCAGATCCGGACGCGCCGCTGCGCTCTCATGGTCCCGGCTGAGGCCGGTGCCACCGATTGCCGTCAGCGTCGTTGCGGGCCCGGCTGCGGCAAGCGCCGATGCTCCCGAGCCGGCCGCCCGCGGGTCGTCAAGCAGCCGAGCGCCAGCCGCGATCGCTTCGAGCCGCAGCAGCACGGCGCCCTCCGCCACCGGCTGGCCCGATACCACCTCGACATGACGCACCCGCGCCGCGCCCGGGGCCGCCACAACGTGCTCCATCTTCATCGCTTCGAGGATCACGAGTTCGCGACCTGGCTCCACGATCTCGCCGGGAGTCACTTCGATCGAGACGACCGTGCCGCGCAGGGGCGCACAGACAAGCACCTCCATCGAGGGCGCGGGCGGCGCGATGGCCGCGCCCGACGCCACCGAACGATCGCGCGCTGGCGCCCGGCCGAGGGGCCCCGCAGAGAGCGACTCGAGCGGAGCCCTGGCGGCGGACTGAGGGAGGGGCGCAAACGGTACTCTCCGGCCAAGGCCGGCAGCCTCGAGCGGAGCCCCGGCGGCTGCGGCCTGGGGGGAAGTCGCGAGCGGTAGGCTCCCGCCAGCGGCGACAGACTCGAGCGGAGCTGCACTGGGCCCGGCCTGGGGAGACACGCCGTGCGGCGCCACCGTCCCGGCGTCGCCGGGCGCACACAGCTCGGCGAATCTCTCCTCGACGAGAGTCGTCCAGGCGCGACCCCTCGCGACCTCGGGCCGCGCCAGCAGGGCAGCGAGCAACGCCTGATTGGTGTCGATGCCGGTGATCTCGAAGCGGGCGAGTGCCGCGGCCGTCTCGCCGAGCGCCGTCGCGAAGTCGGCGGCGGTAGCGTGAACGATCAGCTTCGCCAGCAGCGGATCAAACGCCGCGGCCGGCCGGTATCCCACGTGGGCTGCGGTCTCGATCCGAACCCCGCCGCCGTCGGGTGGGGTGAAGCGCTCGACGACACCGTTTGCCGGCAGGGGCGCACCGCGAGAATCGTGGCGTTCGGCGTTGATCCGGCACTGCAGCGCGAAGCCGCGCGGGCCGCGGTCCAGGGCCTCTCTCAGCCCAGGCAGGTCCGCGAGAGAACGGCCGGCAGCGAGCGCGAGCTGGATCTCGACCAGATCGAGCCCGAGCACCTCTTCGGTCACCGTATGCTCGACCTGCAAGCGCGGGTTCGCCTCGATGAAGACGAAGCCTTCCGGACTGCGGTCGGCCGCCGTCTCGACCAAGAACTCGAACGTGCCGAGTCCGTCGAAGCGGGCCGCCTCGGCCATGCGACGAGCGGCCGTGTGCAGCGCCGCGCGCAACCCCGGATCGAGGAAGGGCGCGGGCGCGATCTCGATCAGCTGCTGGTGGCGGCGCTGCCAGG